>USHA01000012.1 GCA_900554325.1 uncultured Collinsella sp. | reverse complement strand
CGATTTTGGTCACACCCCTTACAAAAATGTCAATGTTGGTCTAACAGAGCCTTTTCTTTAAGATGTTTGGTGACGCTGCCGTGATGCACTTTGCAGTCGCCGGCCGCGTGGAAAGCGCGTTTTCGCTCGAGAAGGTCTGGAAGTCCTATAAGGCCAACCTGGGCAAGCTGTTCTGCGCCTCGATTCTCCCCGAGTTTTTGACGGGCATTGTTTCCAATATCATCACCTGGATTTTCACCGCCATCTTTGGCTTTGTTGCCGCGCTGGGCATTAGCAGCTATGGCTACTACGGCTACTATTCTCGTCCTTCGGGTCTTGAGGCTATCATCGAGGGCGGCGGCATTACGCTCATCCTGTTCTTGATGATCGTTGCCTTTGTCACGGTGTTCCTGACTGTGTTTGGTAAGATGCTCAAGTATCGCGCCGTTGGCTATTGGGCGGCACGCCATGCCAGCGAGTGGTCCGACGAGGATACCGACGACGTCCTGACGTTTGTGCTCCCGGGTGAGAAGAAGCCTGCTCCTGCGGGATTCAATCCCACGGCCGCCACTGGTGCTGCACCTGCCCCTGCACCCGCGCCTGCACCCGCGCCTGCACCTGCTCCGGCACCTGCCCCTGCACCCGCGCCTGCACCTGCTCCGGCACCTGCCCCTGCACCCGCACCGACGCCCGAGGCGACGCCTGCGGAGCCCGATTGGAATGCCGTTGCCACGCCGGCGGATGAGCCGGGCGATAATCCTGCTGCCGAAAACAATCAAACCGAATAGTCGGTCGAGGCGCCCTGGGCAACTGAGCCCGGGGTGCCTTTTTCTACTGCGGAAGCAAGAAAATGCCTGGGAAAACGGTTGCAGCAATATTTCTCGGAAATTGGTCAATGTTGCGCAACAACGTCGCGGCTATTGTTGAGAACATAGTCGTGTAAGGTTTGAAGGCGTGCAACGCCTTAGGAAAAGGAGAGGCTTATGTTCTGTCCCACTTGTGGTTCCCCATTTCGGATGATGCCAAATTCTGCCCCGTCTGCGGTTCTGCCGTCGGTGCCGCTCCCGCTGCTCCTGCTCCGCAGCCCGCGCCGCAGCCTGCACCTCAGCCCCAACCTGCTCCGCAGCCCACGCAGATTCAGCCCGCTCCGGTTCAGGCAGTTCAGCCTCAGCCTCAGCAGCAATACGCCGGGCAGCAGCAGTACGCCGGACAGCAGCAGTATGCTCAGCAGCCTGCACCTGCCCCGATGGGCTATGCTCCGATTAAGACCGACCGCAGCCTGATCGGCTGGCTCCTGCTTTCCATCGTGACCTGCGGCATCTATTCGTATTACTTCCTCTATTGCCTCGCTCGCGACATCAATGTCATGTGCCAGGAGGATGGCGATTCCACGCCGGGCATTGCCGCGTTCATCTTGCTGTCGTTTGTGACCTGCGGTTTCTATGCCCTCTACTGGTACTATAAGATCGGTAACCGCCTGCAGGCCAACGCCCCTCGCTATGGCCTGGTGTTCCAGGAGAACGGCACCACCATTCTTATGTGGCAGATTGTCGGTGCGCTCCTGTGCGGCCTTGGTTCCATCTTTGCCATGAACATCATCATCAAGAACACCAACGCAATGGCTACGGTCTACAACACCCGTCTCGGCGTGCGTGCCTAACGATCAAGTCGTCGTGAGTAATACTCAGGGACATAAGGGCGCGGCGGAGCTCATTCGTCGCGCCCTTTCTTGCATCGGTGTGCTGTTTGTTGCCTGGCTCGCGCTCTACTTGCTCGATATCGGCTGTGTCTTTCGGTTGATGACGGGCATCCCCTGTCCGGGATGCGGCATGACGAGAGCCTGGTTGGCGGCGCTGCGACTCGATTTTGCGGCGGCCTTCGCTTATCATCCGCTGTTTTGGGTGGTGCCGATTGCGTTTGTGCTCGCGTTCGTGCGAGAGGAGGTGGCATCGAGCAAGCTAAAGCGCGGCATCGACATTGCGGTAATTGTTCTGTGCGTGCTGGTCGTTGCCGTATGGATCGTGCGCCTTATCAACCCGGCAGACGCGGGCCTGCTCTTTGGTGGCCACGCTCCCGCCGGAGTTCCCACCGATATCATCCACCTCGAAACCCCACGCTGGCTCACCATCCTTCGCTCTTACCTGTCGTGACGGAGGACGCGTTAGAAAAACGGTCGACACATAAGCGGGGGCGAACGTTGAGATAACGTTCGCCCCCGCTTTGCTCTAGCCAGGTTGTTATGGGTGGGCGTGACGGCTACTCGCCATGCTTCTCCTCGTGGCGAGCGGCAGCCCGCGCATCGTGGATGCCCTTGATTGCGGCATGGCGGGCGGTACGGGCATCGTGCATGGCGTCGCGGGCCTCGGCGGCCGTTGCCTTGGCAGAGCGCAGCTTGGCTGCCAGGTCGGGATTGGTCTCGGCAACCGCGGCGATCGTGGGGCCGTCGAGCTCTTCTTGCGTGGGCTCGGCCAAAAAGTCGATGGCATACTGGGCGGCTACCATGGAGCCCTTGGCGAGCACGCTTTCGTCGATCTTATAGAAGCAGGAGTGCTGGGCATAGGTGGCGCCAATCTGGGGGTTGCGCGTGCCAACAAAGGCGAGCACGCCCGGTACGCGGCGCAGATACTCCGAGAAGTCCTCGCCCGAAAGCGTGCCGCGGTAATGGCCCTCGCCTGCGGGGCCCAGGCACTTGAGCACAGCTTGGCGGCAGCGCTCGCTCGAGGCGGCATCGTTTTCGACCTTGTAGTTGGCGATGGTGTAGTCGGTGAGTTCGGCCTCGGCGCCTAGTGCTGCTGCGGTGTGCTCCACGATGCGGCGCATAAGCTCGGGCATCTCCTCATGCGTCTTGTCGCCATAGGTGCGCACCGTGCCGGCGAGGTACGCCGTGCCGGCGATAACGTTGCGCGCGGTGCCGCCGTGCAGTTCGCCGACGGTGATGACGGCGGGTTCGTAGGGGCTAATCTCGCGCGAGACGATGGTCTGCAGGGCGTTGACAATCTCGGCGGCAACCATAACGGCGTCGTGGCCGCGCTGGGGCATGGCGCCATGGCACGAGGTGCCGCGAACGTCGATGCGGAACCAGTCGGTGTTTGCCATGCGTGGGCCGGGCTCGCAGCTTACGGTGCCGGCGTCGACCTCGCTCCAGATGTGCGCGGCGTAGGCGCCGTCGACGCCGTCGAGCACACCCGTGCCAATCATGAGTTTGGCGCCCTGGCCGTTTTCCTCGCTGGGCTGGAATACGATGCGAATCTCGCCGTGGATGTCATCGGTCATGTGGCGCAGAATCTGCAGCGTGCCGAGCATCATGGCGATATGGCAGTCGTGACCGCAGGCGTGCATGCAGCCCTCGTTGACGCTGGCGAACTCCTCGCCGGTCTGCTCGGTGACAGGCAGGGCGTCGATGTCGGCGCGCAGCAGGATGCGGCGGCGCGGCGTGCCGTCCTCGCGGTAGGCATCGGGCGCGGTGCCGCGGAGCGTCGCCACCAGGCCGGTCTTGAGCGGACGCTCGTAGGGGATATTCATGGCGTCGAGCTGGTTGGCGATGTCGGAAGTCGTGCGCTCCTCGGCAAGGCTCAGCTCCGGGTGCTTATGGAAGTGCCGGCGCTGCTTGATGATGTAGGGTTCAAACTCGGCGGCGATATCCTGGATGGCCGCGGTGACGTCGTCTGCCGCGCGAACCTCGGTTGCCGCCATAATCTGCTGTGCCTTGGTCTTCGTCATGGTCGATTTGCTCCTTGTTGGCTCGATCGCAAAATCGTACAGGCTCTCTCCAGTATGCCACCTGCCGCTAGGGCTGGTAAAGTTGCCGTTTGCCGCTTGGGGTTTTGTTGCAAGGGCGGGGGAGTACACTCGGGAGTGTTGAATTTCCTGCCAGAGATGGGGATGCCCATGCAGCATATCGATCGGATTATCCGCTCCAAGAACGTTTTTACCGCCCAAGACGGCATCGATACCGCCCGCGAGTTGGCGATCGCCATCGCGGGCGATCGCATCGTCGCTGTCGGCGCGCCCGATGACGTGATTGCCGCCGCACCTGCCGCCACGCCGGTGGTCGATTACGGCGAGCAGTTTGTCTGCCCCGGTTTCCATGACGCTCATCTGCACTTCTTCCATACCTCGGTCGGTTCCTCGCCGTATATGCTCATGGATATGGGCACGTCCGAGGCGGCACTGGTGCAGCATGCGCTCGAGTTTTCCCAGGGCCTGCCCGACGACGCCTGGGTCGTGACCCAGGGCTGGCGCGATTACCGCTGGGATCCGCCCGAGCATCCTACCAAGGCCTCCCTCGACGCCGCCTTCCCCGGTCGCCCCTGTGTTATGTATTCGGGCGATGGGCATACGCTGTGGCTCAACAGCCGCGCACTCGAAGCCCTCGGCGTGACGCGTGACAGCGAGCCTCCGGCGGGTGGCAGTTACGACAAAGACTCAAACGGTGAGCTTACGGGTATTGCCCACGAGGCAGCTGCTATGCAGCTGCTGCCGCGCTGCCTGGAATGGCTGGGCGAGGACCGCATCGCGAGCGCTTACGGCGACCAGATGAAGCGTATGGCCGAGCAAGGCATCACCTCAATCTGCGATATATCGCTCATGCCCATGCCGGGCTGCGACTTTATTCGCGACGATGTTTACGACAGGCTGCAGGCCGCCGGCAAGCTGGGCATCCGCGCCCATCTGTTTCCCACGCTGCTGGATGACCAATCGCGCTTGGAAGAACTCCAGACCCGCTACGCGAACAACGCGCTGCTCTCGGCGCCAGGATTTAAACAGTTCTTCGACGGCGTGTCGAGCGAGCATACCGCATACCTCACTGAGCCCTATACTAACCCGCGCTTCCCGGGTGACCAGGGGCGCCTGACGGTTCCTGTCGAGCGCATGCGCAAGTTGGTTCTGGCGGCAGCCGAGCGCGGCCACACCGTGCGCATCCACGTTATCGGCGACGGTGCCATCCATGCCGCACTCGATATCTTTGAGGAGGCGGCAGAGCTCTACGGCCTGCCCCAGCACGGTCATAATACGCTTGAGCATTTGGAGAATCTGCTGCCTCAGGACATCGATCGTCTGCGCAAGCTCAACGTCATTGCCTCGAGCCAGCCTTGCCACATCACGCTCGACCCGGGTGGCCCGGAGCGCGACCTGGGCCTGGAACGCAGCCGCATCATGTGGCCGTTTGCGACCTATAAGCAGCGCGGCATCCGCCAAGCTTTTGGTACCGACAGCCCCATCACGGCCGTTACCAGCATGAACGTGCTCTACACGGCTATTACGCGCCAAGACCCTCGCAGCCACTGGCCCGAGGGCGGCTGGCTCCCCAGCGAGCGCATCGATGCGGCAACGGCCCTGCGCAACTACACGCTTGGTAGCGCGTACGCAGCGGGCGACGAGCAAAACCTCGGCAGCCTAGAGCCCGGCAAATACGCCGACTTGGTAGTCCTGGACCAAAACCCGCTCACCATTGACCCCCAAGAGCTGCAAGCCACCAAGGTCCAGGCCACCTACCTGGCAGGCAACTTAATCTACGAGCGTTAACCCCACATCCCACCCCTCAGTTGCGGTGAAATACGGACTAAATAACACCTCAACAGCCAAAAACAGTCCATATTCCACCGCAACTTAAGGGGCACGTTTCAGCAACGTGCCCCTTTCTTGTTCGCACCATCTGCATCGCCATTTTGCTGCACTGACTTTTCTGAATACCGGGCCCGAATTAGTTAACCTGGCTCCCGGGGCGGACCGGAGGGCATGAAGTTTGTCGCGAGTTCCGCACGCAAAGGAAAGCACTTAATGTGCTTTCCGTCTTGCGCAGGACTGTAGAGCAGCAAACTTCATGCCCTCCGGTCCGCCCCGGGAGCCACTGCCAAGTTATCCCTCGGCATTCAGAAAATCTAAGTGCCAAAAAATAAGATTTTTTGACTCCGTGTTGTATAACCCGCCATTCGTGGGTACCATTCAACGCGTACGCAAACGAAGTAGGGAAACCCGCACGGCTCAACCGCGCGGCCCAAAAAGGAGGAAACAAGCATGTCGTCTTTGAAGCCGCTTGCAGATCGCGTCCTGGTCAAGCCCGACGAGGCCGAGCAGAAGACCGCTTCTGGTCTGTACATCGCTAGCAACGCTCAGGAGAAGCCGCAGCGCGGCACCATCGTTGCCGTTGGCGCCGGTAAGGTCAACGACAAGGGCGAGCGCATTCCCATGGACGTTCAGGTCGGCGACGTTGTCATCTACGGTAAGTTTGGTGGCAACGAGGTCAAGGTCGACGGCGAGAAGTATCTGCTGATGCGCGCCGACGACATCTACGCCGTCGTCGAGGCCTAGCCTCGTCAGAATCTCTGATTCGTCTTTGAACGCGCCTGCCGCATAGGACTCGGAAGCGGCGACGCGAGTCACATTTCTTTTGGAGGATTACCTACCATGGCAAAGAACATTACGTTCAACACCGATGCCCGCGCCAAGCTCGCAAAGGGCGTCAACACTCTGGCCGATGCCGTTACCGTCACCATGGGCCCCAAGGGCCGTTACGTCGCTCTGCAGCGCACGTTCGGTGCCCCGACCATCACCAACGACGGCGTTTCCGTCGCTAAGGAGATCGAGCTCGAGGACAACATCGAGAACATGGGCGCTCAGCTGGTGAAGGAGGTCGCCACCAAGACCAACGACACCGTGGGTGACGGCACCACCACCGCAACCCTGCTCGCTCAGGCTATCGTCAACGACGGTCTGCGCAACGTCGCCGCTGGCGCCAACCCGCTGGCCATCCGTCGCGGCATCGACAAGGCCGTCAACGCCGCCGTCGCCGAGATGAAGAAGCAGGCCAAGCCGGTCGAGACCAAGGAGCAGATCGCTTCCGTCGGCACCATCTCCGCTGGTGACCCCGAGGTTGGCGAGAAGATCGCCGAGGCCATGGAGGTCGTGGGCAAGGACGGCGTCATCACCGTCGAGGATTCCCAGACGTTCGACATTACCATCGACACTGTCGAGGGCATGCAGTTCGACAAGGGCTATGTCTCCGCTTACTTCGTCACGGACAACGACCGCATGGAGGCCGTGATGAAGGATCCGTACATCCTCATCACCGACCAGAAGATCTCCAGCGTCCAGGACATCATGCCTGTTCTCGAGGCTGTCCAGCGCGCCGGCCGTGGCCTGCTCATCATCGCTGAGGACATCGACGGCGAGGCTCTGCCGACCCTGGTCCTCAACAAGATCCGTGGCGCTCTCAACGTCTGCGCCGTCAAGGCTCCGGGTTACGGCGATCGCCGCAAGCGCATCCTCGAGGACATCGCCGTCCTCACCGGTGGCCAGGCCGCTCTGGACGAGCTGGGCGTGAAGGTCGCTGACATCACCGCCGATATGCTCGGTACCGCTAAGTCCGTCACCATCTCCAAGGACAACACCGTCGTCGTCGGCGGCGCTGGCTCCAAGGAGGCCATCGACGCCCGCATCGCTCAGATCAAAGGCGAGATGGAGAACACCACCTCTGACTTCGACCGCGAGAAGCTCCAGGAGCGCCTGGCCAAGCTCTCCGGTGGCGTTGCCGTCATCAAGGTCGGCGCTGCTACCGAGTCCGAGCTCAAGGAGATCAAGCACCGCGTCGAGGACGCCCTGCAGGCTACCCGCGCTGCTGTCGAGGAGGGCATTGTCGCTGGCGGCGGCGTCGCCTTCATGGACGCTGCTCCTGCGCTCGACGCTGTTGAGATCGACGACCCCGAGGAGAAGATTGGCGTCGATATCGTCAAGAAGGCTCTGACCGCTCCGGTCGCTACCATCGCCAAGAACGCTGGCTTTGAGGGCGCTGTCGTGGTCGACAAGGTTGCCGAGCTGCCCGCCGGCCAGGGTCTCAACTCTGCCAACGGCGAGTGGGGCGACATGATTGAGATGGGCGTCCTCGACCCCGTCAAGGTCAGCCGCGTCACCCTGCAGAACGCTGCTTCTGTCGCCAGCCTGATTCTCATCACCGAGGCTACCGTCTCCGATGTGCCCAAGAACACTCAGCTTGAGGATGCTATCGCTGCTGCTACCGCTGGTCAGCAGGGCGGCGGTATGTACTAAGGCCGACAAGGTCTAGAACTCCCACCGGGAATCCGGGGGCGTGACGGGGCTTCTCTCCGGAACGTCCTCGGACATGCAAAGAGGCTCCGCATCGCGCTTCGCGCTGCGGAGCCTCTTTGCGTCCTGCGGAAATGTTCCGGAGAGAAGCCCCCGTCACGCCCCCGGATCCCCTGCGTTTACGGCCTTGGGGTCGGCGGGCGGAGAAGGACGTGGTTGTGGGGGATACGTGTCCCGGTCGCTGTTTCGCGGCTTTGCCGCGAAAGGCGCGTTACTTTGGGATGGGTGGGGAATGTGGTTGTTGTGGCAACTGGTCCCCGCCATAAATTACCCTTGGCATACTTGCGCGAAAGCCTGCTGGTGCTACACTTGCAATTGCTGTTTCAGGGCGGGGTGGAATTCCCCACTGGCGGTAAATCGGGCGGTGCCACAGGGGCGCCGTGGCGCGGGCGAGGTGCCTGCGGCCGAGCCGATGAGTCCGCGACCCGTGTGTGCGTTGGTTCGCATGCCGGCTGAACTGGTGAGATCCCAGTACCAACGGTTAGAGTCCGGATGAAAGAGGCAGGTGATCTTATGTCTGAACAGTCGCAGCATATCCATTTTGAGAACACGAATAGGTGGAGCACCAAACAGCTCGTTACCATGGCGTTGATGTGCGCCTTGGGAGCACTGTTTATGTATGTGCAGCTGCCCATCCTTCCCTCGGCGCCGTTTTTGACGTATGACCCGTCGCTGGTGCCGGCGATGGTGTGTGGATTTGCGTATGGCCCTGGTGCCGGCACCGCTGTTGCCGCTATGGCGATCGTTATCCATGCGCTTACCACGGGCGATTGGGTCGGTGCGCTTATGAACTTGGTTGCCACGCTGGGCTATATTCTGCCTGCGGCTATCGTCTACCAGAAGATGCATACCTATAAGGGCGCCGTGATTGGCCTGGCGCTGGGCGTTATTGCCGCTACGGCGTTGTCTATGGTCGCAAACCTGACCATCGGCGTTTGGTTCTGGTATGGCTCGGCCGATGTGATTTTGCCACTCATGCTTCCTGCTGTTCTGCCGTTCAACCTTATCAAGACCGTGCTTAACTCGGTATTGACGCTTGCAGTGTACAAGGCGGTCTCTAATCTCATCACGCCCAAGAAGGACCAGGTCAAAGGTCGCGCATGATTGAGTGTCGGGGCGTTTCCTTTAGCTATGACGGTGTTGCACCGGCGCTCGATGGCATCGATCTGAACATCGAGGAGGGGGAGTTTTTCTGCATCCTCGGCGGCAATGGGTCGGGCAAGTCGACGTTTGCCAAGCATTTGAACGCGCTGCTGCAGCCCGATGCGGGAACGGTGTGTGTCAACGGCATGGACGCGTCCGATCCCGAGCTGGTCTACGATATCCGCTCGACTGCGGGCATGGTGTTCCAGAATCCCGACGACCAGCTTGTGGCGACGCTTGTCGAGGACGATGTTGCGTTTGGTCCCGAGAACTTAGGGGTCGAATCGGCCCAGATCGCGCAGCGCGTGCGCGAGGCGCTGAAGGCCGTGGGTCTGGTGGGCTTTGAGCGCCACGAGACCCACGCTCTCTCGGGCGGACAAAAGCAGCGCGTGGCGCTTGCCGGCGTGCTCGCCATGGAGCCGCGCGTGCTCATCTTGGATGAGGCCTCCTCGATGCTCGATCCGCGCGGGCGCAAGGGCCTTATGAAGGCCTGTCACGCGCTGCACGAACGCGGAATGACCATCGTGATGATTACGCACTTTATGGAAGAGGCCGCTGAGGCCGATCGCGTTGCTGTCTTCCAAGCGGGCCGCGTTGCCATGTTGGGCACGCCCGAGGAGATTCTGACGCGGGCGGACGAACTCGCGCGGCTGAACCTGGATATACCGGCATCGTGCTGTTTTGGCAGGGCGCTTCGCGCGAAGGGCGTGCCCATTTGCGCACAGGTGCGCGAGGCGGATATGGTCGCCGATATAGTGCAGGCTTATGCCGAGCGGAGTAGGACAGGCATCGCCGGGCGGCCTTTCGCATCCGATCCTCGTATTCCCGACAACGTCTCCTCTGCAATCGATGGCGCAGACGCGCTGGAGCCTGTCATCGAGATTTCGCACCTTTCGTATAGCTATTCGCTGAGCGCCCGCGAGCGTCGCCGTTGGCACAAGCGCTCAGCCGCCGAGGGCGCATCGAACAAACAGGCTCTCTGGGGCAACGACCCCAGCAGTCCGTGGGCACTGCGCGACGTGTCTTTGACGGTGCGCCGCGGCGAGTTCCTGGGGCTAGCAGGCCATACCGGTTCGGGTAAATCCACACTGGTCCAGCACCTCAACGGATTAATCCGCCCGCAGGAGGGGAGCGTTTACGCGCTGGGGCTCGACCTATCAAGCAAGAAAGACGCCGCCGCGGTTAAGGCAAAGGTCGGCGTGGTGTTTCAGTATCCAGAGCGTCAGCTGTTTGCCGAGACCGTGGCACAGGACGTGGCATTTGGTCCGCATAACCTTGGCTTGTCACAGGCCGAGGTTGCCCGCCGCGTTGCGTCATCGCTCGCGCGCGTAGGCCTCGACCTGGCCACGGTGGGCGACAAGAGCCCCTTTGAACTTTCGGGCGGGCAGCAACGGCGCGTGGCATTCGCCGGCGTGCTCGCCATGGAGCCCGAAGTCCTGGTGCTCGATGAGCCCATGGCGGGACTCGATCCGGCGGCGCGCAGTGATTTCCTGGGGCTCATCGATCGACTTCACCGCGATGGCCTGACCGTCGTCATGGTCTCACACAGTATGGATGACCTTGCCAATTGCTGCGATCGTATTGTCGTGATGAACGAGGGCACGGTGTTTGCCGAGGGCACGCCCGCTCAGGTTTTTGCGCATGCGGATGAGCTTAAATCAATCGGCTTGGGTGTTCCCGCTGCCCAGCGCATGGCGCTGGCGCTTGCGAAGACAGACGTGCCGCTACGCTTTGACGGCCTCTATACGGTTGAGTCGTTGGCCGACGAGTTGGCAGATTTGCTGATCGGTTGCTCAGACGGTTCTTCTAACGTTTCGGACAAGGCCAAATCCAAGACGGTCGCGCGAGAGGAGGGCTGCTAATGGAGGCGTTTTCGTTTGGCAGCTACTATCCCGGCGATAGTGCAATCCACCGCCTGGACCCGCGAACCAAGTTGCTCTTGGGCTTTGTGTTTCTGATCACGACGCTCACGGTCAGCAGCTTCCGCGGACTGGTCCCGGTCGCAATCTTCGTTGTCCTGATCTATGCCGTGTCCCGGGTGCCGGCTCGTCGCGTCCTGTCATCGATGGCGCCGCTGCTGGCGATCGTCGCGGTGGTCGCGGTGCTCAACCTGTTTTCCGACCAGAGCGGGCGCATTCTGTGGCAGCTCGGCTTTTTGCAGATAAGCGAGGGCTCGCTGCATTCCGCCGCCTTTATGGCGTGCCGCCTGACCTTGATGATGGCCGGTATGAGCGCTATCACGCTCACCACACCGACGCTCGACCTCACCGCGGGTTTTGAGCGCCTGCTCGCGCCGTTTGCGCGTGTGGGACTTCCTGCGCACGAGCTCGGCATGATCATGGGTATCGCGCTGCGCTTTATGCCGCAGTTTGCCACCGAGATGAAGCAGACGGCCGATGCGCAGGCGAGCCGCGGTGCGCGCGTGACGGGAGGCCCGCTCGGCGGCGTGCGTATGCTCGGCAGTGTGGCGATTCCGCTGTTCACGGGTGTGTTCCGTCATGCCGAGACGTTGTCTGCCGCCATGGATGCCCGTTGCTATCATGGCGAGCAGGGACGCACGCGTCTGCATGCGCTTGCATTTGGCCGCGGCGATGCGTTGGCGGCGGTGGTGACGGCGTTGCTGCTCATCTGCGTCATCGTCATCAATCTTCAACTTGTTTAGGCGCGATTCGAGCGCAGGAAAGGGGTCCCTATGACCGACAACGACCGCACGGCGCAGCTCGAGCGCGCCTGTTCGTATCTTAGGCGTATTCCGGCGTGGTATCTCGCCACGATCGACGTGACGGATGGACATCAGCCGCGCGTGAGGCCGTTCTCGTTTGCCATGGTCGATGATGGCAAGCTGTGGTTTTGCACCTCGCGCGATAAGGACGTGTGGGCCGAGCTTAGCGCGAACCCCAAGTTTGAGGTTTCGGGTTGGAAACCGGGGGAGTGTTGGATTGTGCTGACCGGCGAGGCCGCACTCGAGGACGACGCGGTCGTGAGCGACCGGGTGCGCCAAGCCGGCTTTAAGCACATGGTGGGCATCGGCGAAGATCACGAGAGCGCCAACGACGGTCGCCTTGCGTTCTTCTCGGTGTGCAATATCGCCGCCCGCTTCTGTGATATCGACGGCAGCGAGGAGCGCCTGGAGCTTTAACCATAGGGTAGCTAAAACAGCCCCGACCCAAAAAGACTAGTGACAGGGGGACACATGGACGGATTGAATACGGTGTTGGAGTATCTGACGTCGGTGCCGGCATGGTATTTGGCGACGAGCGTTGACGGGCAGCCGCATGTGCGTCCGTTTTCGTTTGCGCAGATCCAGGACGGCAAGCTGTGGTTTGTAACGGCGCGCACCAAAGACGTGTGGCAAGAGCTGCTGCAAAATCAACGCTTTGAAGTCACGAGTTGGTGGCCGGGCCATGGCTGGCTCATCTTGCGCGGGCGTGCGGGTCTGGATGATCAGGCCGCTCCCGATATGCGCGAGGCGGGCTGGAAGCACCTGGAGCGCCTAGGCGAGCACTACGAGGGCGCAGACGATCCCACGCTCGTCTTCTTTAGCGTGGAGGAACCCGAGGCCTTTGTCTGCAACCATGACGAATGGGTGCCGGTCGAGCTCTAAACGAGTCTCTCAGCAAGCTTCGACAATTCAAATTCTCGCATGTAGCGGGCCCCACATTGCAACGTCACCGTAAGGTGCACTGGGCAATATGGGGCCCGCATTTATTTGTCAATTCCTTCGAGTGAATGTGTCGGGACTGTTTCAATGCATGAATATGCAACAGATTTGCGTAGATATGCATCTTTTGGTGCTAAAGTTTCAACCCACTTCATAACGACGGCTGCGGGATGCGCATTGGTGCATAACTACAGACAAGGAGTCTGATATGTCTTTAAAGGTTGGAATCGTCGGTGCGGCTGGATATGCCGGCGCCGAGCTCATTCGCCTCGTCCTCGGTCATCCCGAGTTTGAACTTGCTGCCATTACGTCCAACGCCGATGCCGGCCAGCCGTTGTCTGCGGTGTACCCGAGCTTCACCGGCGTGAGCGATCTTGTCTTCACGACGCACGATGCCCCCGAGCTCAAGAACTGCGATGCGGTCTTTTTGGCCGTGCCGCACACGGCCGCCATGGCGCAGGTGCCCGCCCTGCTTGCCGCGGGAGTCTCCTGCATTGACCTCTCGGCCGACTATCGCCTGAGCGATCCGGCCATCTTTGAGGCCTGGTATGCCGCCGAGCACACGAGCCCCGAGCTGCTCAGGACGCGTGCTTTCGGCCTGCCCGAGCTGTTCTGTCGGGACTTGGAGACCGCCGCATCCGATTATGCTGACGGCAAGCCCGTACTGGTCGCCTGCGCCGGTTGCTATCCCACCGCAACGAGCCTTGCCGCCGCGCCTGCCGTGCGCGCCGGCTGGGTTGCCCAGAGCGGTCCCGTGATCGTTGACGCTATCAGCGGCGTGACGGGTGCCGGTAAGTCCTGCAACGCCCGTACACATTTTTGCAGCGCGGACGAGAATCTGGAGGCCTATGGCGTGGGCAAGCATCGTCACACGCCCGAAATCGAGCAGATCTTGGGCCTAATCGATCGCGTCGTCTTTACCCCGCACCTGGCACCGCTCAAGCGCGGTCTGCTCTCTACGGTGACGATGCCGCTTACACCGCAGGCTATCGATACCTTGACCCTTGAGGACGTTGTCGACCATTACAAGCAGTTCTACGCCGGTCGCACTTTTGTGCGCGTGCTCGATGCCGGCCAGCAGCCCAAGACGGCTTCGGTCGTCGGCACCAACGCCGCCCAGATCGGCCTCGCGCTCAACAAGCGCGCGGGCGTTCTGGTGGCTACGGGCGCCATCGACAATCTGTGCAAGGGTGCAGCAGGCCAGGCGGTCCAGTGCGCCAACATCGTCTTTGGTTTTGACGAGCGACGAGGCTTGCCCACAGTGGCGTGCCCGGTGTAGCACATTCGATTGTTAGCGATTTGGTAGTCGGGCATCGAGTTGGGCGCCACTTTTAAGCTGGTCTCATGATTGTGGCTGGCATGGCGCTCCAACCGATGCCCATTTTTTGTTTGACATAAGGAGTCATAAAGACGATGAATGCTGAGCAGTTCGATATCAAGATCCGTGCCGTAGAGGGCAGCGTAACGGCGGCAGCCGGCTTTAAGGCGGCGGGCATCCATGCCGGATTCCGCAAGAATCCCGAGCGCCTGGATTACGCGCTCGTCGTGCCCGATAAACCCTGTCCCGGGGCCGGCGTGTTTACGACTAACCGCTTTTGTGCGGCGCCCGTGCAGGTGAGTCGTGCCAACCTGGGCGGCGCCGACAAGGGCTATGGCATCATCGCCGGTGTTTCTATCAACTCTGGCAACGCCAACGCCGCCACGGGTGAGACCGGTCTTGCCTGCGCGCGCGAGACCTGCAACATCGCCTCGCAGGTCATCGGCTGCGAGCCTCAGCAAATCCTGGTCGCCTCCACGGGCGTAATTGGTCAGATTCTTCCGATTGACACGTTTGAGACTGCCGTTCCTGCCGCCTACGAGGCGCTCTCCTCCCACGGTGGCGCCAATGCCGCCCGCGCTATCATGACGACCGACACGCACTCCAAGGAGTATGCCGTGTGTTACCGCAGCGAGGCCGCGGGGCACGCAGGCAATGCCTATACGGTGGGCGGTATGTGTAAAGGCTCGGGTATGATCATGCCCAACATGGCCACCATGATCGCGGTCATCACTACCGATGCCCCCGTCGAGCCGGCGGCGCTCCACGCCCTGTTACTCTCCACCGTCAAGCAGACCTTCAACAAGGTAACGGTCGATTCCGACACCTCGACTAACGACACCTGCATCATGCTTGCCTCCGGCGCTGCTGCCGCAGATGCCGAGCCTATTGTCGAGGGCTCTGACGCCTTCGACGAGCTAGCCTTTGCCGTGCATGAGGTGTGCGAGAGCCTGGCGCGCAACATCGCCGCAGATGGCGAGGGCGCATCCAAGCTCGTGACGGTTAACGTCACCGGCGCCGTGAACGACGAGGAGGCCGATATCGCCGCTCGTGCCGTCGCCAACTCGCCGCTCGTCAAGACCTGCATTGCCGGCCACGATTGCAACTGGGGTCGCGTTGCCATGGCGCTCGGCAAGTGCGGCGTGCAGTTTAACCAAGAAGATGTGTCCATCGACATGATGGGTATGCCCGTCTGTCGCGATGGCCTGACGGCCCCCTTCGATGAGGACGAAGCCCTGCGACGTTTTGAGGCGCCCGAGATTGTGATCTCGGCAGACCTGGGCGCAGGGGACGCGGCGACCACCGTGTGGACTTGCGACCTCACGCACGAGTACATCTCCATTAACGGCGACTACCGTTCCTAGACTCCCGATGTGCCGCGCGTCCCGCTGCAATCGCGGGCAACGAGGTACGGCGCGATAGCTACACGAAAGACGAGGCAGACTATGAAGTTCGCACGCGATTGTCGCTCGAGCGAATCCAACGAAGTTACCGCGCAGCTGCTGTTCGAGGCGCTGCCGTGGATTAAGAACCTGACCGGTAAGACGGTCGTTATCAAGTACGGCGGTGCCGCCATGGTCGACGAGCAGCTGCGCCGTGACGTGATGAGCGACATCGTTCTGCTCAAGATTATCGGCATGCGCCCTGTTATCGTGCACGGCGGCGGCAAGGCCATCAACGAGGCGTTGAGCCATTACGATATTCCCGTCGAATTCAAGAACGGCCAGCGCGTGACCACGCCGGATACCATGGATATCGTGCGCGAGGTGCTGGGCGGCAAAGTCAACCAGGAGCTGGTCGCGGCGCTCAACCACCACGGCAACCTGGCCGTGGGCGTGTCCGGCAGCGACGCCGGTACCCTTATCGCCGAGCCACTCGATCCAGAGCTCGGACGCGTAGGCAAGGTCACGCACGTCAACACCGACTATATCGAGCGTTTGCTCGACAGTGAGTACATTCCCGTTATCGCCACGGTCGCGGCGGGGGAGGACGGTGGCTTCTTCAACATCAACGCCGATACCGCCGCCGGTGCCGTTGCGGCGGCGCTTCATGCGCACAAGGCGATTTTTTTGACCGATGTCGACGGTCTGTACAAGGACTTTAGCGACAAGGATTCGCTTATCTCCAACCTGACGCTCGACGAGGTCAATGAGATGCTCTACGGCGGCGAGGTCGACAAGGGCATGATCCCCAAGCTGCGCGCCGCCGTCGATGCACTATCCGCTGGCGTGTTCCGAGCCCACATCATCAACGGCACGACGCCGCACTCGCTGCTGCTGGAGCTGCTGACCGATGCCGGCGTCGGTACCGTGATCCACTCCACCGAGACGGCCTACGAATTCGATACGCATCCGCACCCGCTTTCGACGTTTGCGGCGCGCCTGACCGAGAACCTCGACGAGGTCGAGAAGCTTCAGACGGTCTAGCTGACCCGCAGCCGCCCCATTCCTGCACCCATAGCCCCGCGCCGTCTGGCGCCCAACGAAAGGCATCCCATGTCACTTGCAGCTCAGCAATCGCTTGAATCCCATTACGTTATGCATACCTTTGGCCGCTCTCCGGTCGAGTTTGTCGAGGGTCACGGCATGAAGCTCACCGGCGACGATGGCCGTGAGTACCTCGACTTTCTTGCCGGCATCGGCGTGTGCAGCCTAGGCCACGGTAATCCTGCAGTGCTCTCGGCGCTCGAGGCACAGACCAAAAAGCTTCTGCATGTGTCTAACTACTTCTACATCGAGCAGCGTGGACAGGTCGCGGCGCTGCTGTCCAAGCTCGCTAACGACGACGTGGACAGTGCACGCGTGATTGCCGATGCCATTGCTGCCGGCGATGAGACCACGGCAGCTGCGCTCGGCGCTCCGACGGCGGGCGAGCAGGTATGGGAGACGTTCTTTGCCAATTCTGGTGCCGAAGCCAACGAGGGCTCGATGAAGCTCGCGCGTCTGTACGCCAAGCGTGCTGGTAACGGTGGCAACACCATCGTGTGCATGCGCGGCGGCTTCCACGGCCGTACGCTCGAGACCATTGCCGCCACCATGCAGGATTGGCTGCAGGATAGCTTCCGTCCGCTGCCGGGCGGTTTTGTGGCCTGCACGCCCAACGATGTCGACGAACTGCGTTCGATCTCTAAGCAGCTGGGGAGCGAAATTTGTGCCGTGATGCTCGAGCCGATCCAGGGTGAGAGTGGCGTGCACCCCATGACCGAGGAGTTTATGGCTGAGGCGCGCGACCTGGCACACGAAGTGGGCGCCGTTCTTATCGCCGACGAGGTCCAGTGTGGCATCTTCCGCTCCGGCAAGCCGTTTGCATTCCAGACCTATGGCGTGGAGCCCGACATTATGAGCCTTGCCAAGGGGATTGCCGATGGCGTTCCCATGGGTGCCGTGGTGGCAAAGAAGGAGATTGCCGACGTGTTTAAGCCGGGCGACCACGGCTCGACCTTTGGCGGTAGCTGCTTGGCTGTCGCGGCGTGCGCCGCGACGCTCTCTGCGCTCGTGCGCGGCGATTTTGCCGAGCATGCTGGCAAGGTGGGTGCTTATATGGAGGCAAAACTCACCAAGCTGCCGCATGTGGTCGAGGTACGCGGTCGCGGCTTAATGCTCGGCTGCGACTTGGATGACGCTGCGGGCGATGCGCATGATATTGTTGCCCGCGCGCTGGCCGCCGGCGCCGTGATTAACGCTACTGGTGTCCACACGCTGCGTTTCCTGCCGCCGCTTGTCTGCGAGGAAGCTGACGTGGACAGCCTGATCGAGATTTTGTCGGACGTTTTGGCCTAACACAGCGCAATAACTCAATTTGGACCGGGTTCCGGACTGCGGACGTGCCATATGCGGCACGATTCAGCGGTCTGGAGCCCGTTTTGTTATCGATTTACCATGGCTGGGATAGGCCGTGTGCAAAAAGTGGCAAATATGAGTACGGGCACTAATTCTGTAGCATATAAATTAGACACAATTTGACGAATTGGACCGCATATGTCCAGTTTTGCTGTCAGAAAACATGCTCATCTGGACCGTTAGCCGTTGCTTTGATGTCAGATTTGCCCTTTGGGACCTCGAAAATGCTGTTACAAAAGAGGTAGCAGTACTCATATTTGGCATTTTTTGACCACTGCCCTTGAAACGAGTGAGCTGTGGGGTTCGAATCCCCCTGCGATGGGCGCAAACAAAAACGGTCCCCTTGCGAGGACCGTTTCCAATTCGGTGGTGGGCGATGAGGGGTGTCGCGTGCGGCTGACGCCGCCCGCTTTCGCTTCGGGCCTACGGCCCTCGCGTGCTGCGCTGGAAAACGCTTCGCGTTTCCTCAGCTCCGCACCCTGGCGGGTTCGAATCCCTCTGCGATGGGCCCAAAAAAGAAAGGCTCCCATTGCTGGGAGCCTAACAATTCAGTGGTGGGCGATGAGGGATTCGAACCCCCAGCCTTGTGCGTGTAAAGCACCTGCGCTAACCGTTGCGCCAATCGCCCGTGCGGAGAGAGTATAGCAAAACAATCGCCCCATTCACCTCATATCCATTAAAGGTAACCGGCGCGTGTCACAGCGGAGCTGATTCAGTTGAGATTGCCTGAACATTCCGCCCCTCTTTACGCCCTCGGGTATACTCAAAAGCTACTGATTCGATTTGATGCCCAGCAACAGCAGAGGGGATAGTATATGTGCGGTTTTGTCGGTTTTGTCGGTGGGACGGATAACCAATCCGAGGTGCTCACCAAGATGATGGACCGCATCGTCCATCGCGGTCCCGACATGGGCGGTCAGTTTATCGACGGCCGCGTTGCCCTGGGCTTCCGCCGCCTGTCGATCCTCGACCTGACCGAGGCCGGCGCTCAGCCCATGGCCAATGAGGACGGCAGCGTCGTCATTGTCTTCAACGGCGAGATCTACAACTTCCAAGAACTCCGTTCCGAGCTCGAGGCCAAGGGCTACAAGTTCCACTGCGGCGCCGACACCGAGAGCCTCCTGCACGGCTACGAGGAGTGGGGCGAGGCCGTACTCGATCGTCTGCGCGGTATGTACGCCTTCGTCATCTGGGACAAAAAGAAGAACAAGCTTTTTGGCGCCCGCGACATCTTTGGCATCAAGCCGCTCTACTACTATCCCATGGCCGATGCGGGCGACGGCGCTCCGGGCGTGCTCTTTGGTTCCGAGATCAAGAGCTTCCTGGACTACCCGCACTTCCACAAGGCGGTCAACAAAAAGGCTCTGCGTCCGTACATGACGCTGCAGTATTCGGCGACTGAGGAGACCTTCTTCGAGGGTGTCTACAAGCTGCCGCCGGCGCACTACTTTACCGTCGATATCCCGACCGGCAAGATGAACATCGAGCGCTACTGGGATTGCGATTACTCTGCCGTCGAGAAGCCGTTCGAAGAGTATGTCGATGAGCTGGACGAGGTCGTGCACGAGAGTGTCGAGGCCCATCGCATCGCCGACGTCAAGGTCGCGTCGTTCCTCTCCGGTGGCGTCGACTCCAGCTACATCGCCGCTTGCCTCATGCCCGACAAGACCTTCTCGGTGGGCTTTGACTACAAGAACTTCAACGAGACCAACTACGCCAAGGAACTTTCCGATAAGCTCGGCGTCGAGAACGTTAGCAAGATGATTACCGCCGACGAGTTCTTCGGTGCGCTCGAGGACATCCAGTATCACATGGACGAGCCGCAGTCCAACCTGTCTTCCGTGCCGCTGTGGTTCTTGGCCGAGATGGCCCGCAAGGACGTTACCGTCGTGCTTTCGGGCGAAGGCGCCGACGAGCTCTTTGGCGGCTACGCCTACTACGAGGACACGGTCCCGGTGCGCAAGTACAAAAAGATGGTGCCGCTGCCCATCCGTCGCGCGCTCGGTAACCTGGCGCTGCATATGCCGTACTTCAAGGGACATAACTTCCTGGTCAAGGGTGCCGAGATCCCCGAGAAGTCGTTCCTGGGACAGGCTCTGGTATGGCCGGAGCGCGAGGTCGACGGCGTGCTCAAGCCCGAGTACAACACCGGCGATGGCGCCTTTGAGCTCGCTGCACCCATCTACGCACGCGTGAAGGGTCAGCCCGAACTGGTCAAGAAGCAGTACCTGGACATGAACATGTGGCTCCCGGGCGACATTCTGCTCAAGGCCGACAAGATGTGCATGGCGCACTCGCTGGAGCTGCGCGTGCCCTTCCTGGACCGCAAAGTCATGGAGTTCGCCGAGCACATTCCCGATCGCTACCGCATCAACGAGAACGGCAACAAGCAGGTACTCCGCCACGCTGCCAACAAGTCGCTGCCCGATGAGTGGGCCACCCGTCCCAAGGTGGGCTTCCCGGTGCCGATTGTCTACTGGCTGCGCGAGCAAAAGTGGTACGACTATGTCAAGGAGTACTTCACCGCGCCGTGGGCAAGCGAGTTCTTCGATACCGACGAGCTCATGCACCTGCTCGATCTGCACTTTGCGGGCAAGGGCGATTTCCAGCGCAAGATCTATACGCCGCTCGTGTTCTTGGTGTGGTACAAGCGCTTCTTTATCGACGAGGACCAGCCCGCTGTTCAGGCTGCCTAGCCTCGGCTTACGAACGCCTGCGCGTAACGGCTCCTCCGGGAGCCGTTTTTGCGTGGGTGCGTTTCAGTTACTATAAAACCGTCCCTGCCAAATGGCTGAGAAAGGTGAAAGATGCACCATTCGGATTCCGCGACCGTGACCACGGTCGATACGCTTGCCAAGCTTCTCGATGTGTGCGGCGAGCTGCGCGCATCAGAGCAGGTTGACGAGCGTGCCGTGACCGGCTGCTCGTTTGATTCGCGCGCGGTCTCGGCAGGTGACGTGTTCTTTTGCAAAGGTGCTGCCTTTAAGCCCGCGTTTTTGAGCATGGCGCTCGATGCGGGCGCCGTCGCATTTGTGTGCGAGGAGTCGCTGGTCGAGTCTCTGGAGCCGCTGGCGCAGGAGAGCGGTGCTGCGATGCTGGTTGTTGATAGTGTTCGCACGGCCATGGCCCTGTTGCCGCCGGAGATTTACGACCGCCCCGACCACGACGTCAAGATCGTGGGCATCACCGGCACTAAGGGAAAGACCACGGCCGCTTTTATGCTCCAGTCCATCATCAAGGCGGCGGGCGAGTCCTGCGGCATGATCGGCTCGGTGAACACCGACGATGGTATCGAGTGCTACGAGAGCACCAACACCACGCCCGAGGCTCCCGAGGTCTGGCGCCATATCGCCAACTGCCGCACGTCCGGTCGCCAGTCCATGGTCATGGAGGTTTCGAGCCAGGCGCTCAAGTACCAACGCGTCGAGAATCTGCCGTTTGACGTGGCGTGCTTCCTCAACATCGGCCGCGACCACATCTCGCCGATCGAACACCCCACGTTTGAGGATTATTTTGAGAGCAAACTCAGGATCTTTGACCAGGCAAAGACCGCCGTGGTGAATCTGGGCACCGAAGAGGTCGACCGTGTGCTGGGGGCAGCGTCGGCGGCCGAGCGCTTGGTGACCGTTGGCGTCGAGCATCCCGAGGCAAGCCTGTGGGCGAGCGACGTACGCATGGTCGGCTTTAGCATCGAGTTCAACTTGCATGGCCTGTGTGCCGACGAGTCCGAGGCGGGGGAGAAGGTCCTGCTGGGCATCGCGGGCGACTTTAACGTGGAGAACGCGCTGGTCGCTATCGCCGCTGCGCGCGAGATCGGCATCGGTATCGATGCCATCAAGAAGGGCCTCTCCAAACTGCGTGTGCCGGGCCGTATGGAGGTCGTGGAGTCGAAGGACGGCCGCGTGATCTGCGTCGTCGACTATGCGCACAACCAGCTTTCGTTCCGTTCGCTTTTCTCGTCGGTGAAGCGCGCGTTTCCCGCTAGTCCAGTCATTGCGGTGTTTGGCGCTGCCGGCGGCAAGGCGCAGGAGCGCCGCGAGCAATTGCCACGCGAGGCCGCGCCGTATTCCGACCTGATGATCTTTACGAACGAGGATCCAGCTCACGAGGACCCGATGAAGGTCTGTCGCGAGCTTGCCGAACATGTTCCCGACGATACGCCGAACAAGATCATCCTCGATCGCGAAGCCGCTGTGCATGCGGCGTTCAAGGCGGCGCGCGAGGAGTACGTCAACCCCGATGCTCCCACCATTGTCTTGCTGCTGGCAAAGGGTGACGAGGAGCTCATGCACGTGGGCGACGAGTTCGTGCCCATCGAGAGCGACCTTTCGCTGGCCAATCGCCTGATCGATATTACCCAGTTTGACTAATGAACCATGATGGCGGCGGCGCCCTGAGTACGCTGTCGCCATAAGCGTGTTCCCCCAATCAAAACATGCCGTCCAAGTCCAAACCCTTCTACGTAAACGGAGTAACCATGTCCCACAACACCCTGCCGACCGTTGCCGAGCTTTCGGGCGAGATGCGCGAGCGCTTGGCCAAGGTCAAGTACGTCTTTACCGACCTGGATGCCACGATGCTCGCGCCCGGCTCGTGCGTGCTGCGCGACAACGACGGCAACCCCTCGACCAAACTCGTCGAGGCTGTCGTGGCGCTCGCTCGCGCTGGTATTCAGGTGGTTCCCGCCTCGGGCCGCAACCGTACCATGATCCACGAGGACGCGCGCGTGCTCGGCCTCAACTCCTACATTGGTGAGATGGGCGGCCTGGTCATGTACGACCTCAAAGCCAACGATTGGGAGTATCTGACCGGCGACATGCCTTACGACCCCGCCTGCGGCCTTACTCCGCACCAGGTGATCGAGCAGACCGGCGTGTGCGAGAAGATCCTTGCCCGCTGGCCGCACAAGATCGAGTATCACAACGACATGTCGACCGGCTACAAATACCGTGAGGTCACCGTCGGCATGCGCGGCGATGTGCCCGACGATGAGGCCCAGGCCATCCTAGACGAGGCCGGCTGCGGTCTGATCTGGGCTTGCAACGGCCATCTGACGCACCTGTCCAAGCCGACGACGCTCGAGCTCGATCGCGTCGAGGACGGTCGCGCATTCAACATCAACCCCGCGGGTCTCAACAAGGGCGTCGCCATTGCGCACTTCTGCGAGCACCTGGGGATCGAGCGCGAGGAGACGTTGGCGCTCGGCGACTCCGAGTCCGACTTCTACATGGCCGATCACGTGGGCACGTTCTGCCTGGTCGAGAATGGCCTGACGAGCGCCGGCGCGCCCGAGTTCCTGGCTGCTTGCGAGAACGCTTTCGTTACGCGCGGCAAAATTGTCGACGGTTGGGCGGCGACGGCAGAGCTGCTGGTCGCGGCGCGTTCGTAGCGCGGCGCCGCTGCACTTGGACATGTCTTTTCGAGAGAGACTGGTGAGGTAATGTCCGATATCGAGAATCCGGCAGGCGACACGCGCCCGATTGGCGTGTTCGATTCTGGTTTGGGCGGTCTGACGGTTGCGCGCGCCATCGCGACGGCGCTGCCGCACGAGTCCGTCTACTACTTTGGCGACACCAAGCGCTGCCCCTACGGCACGCGCACCGAGGATGAGGTGCGCTCGTTTGCGTTGCAGGCGGGTCGTTGGCTTTCGAAGCACGACGTCAAGATTATGGTCATCGCCTGCAACACGGCGACCGCTGCGGCCTTGCGTCTGGCCCAGCAGGTGCTCGACGTTCCCGTGATCGGCGTGATCGCGCCGGGTGCCCGTGCGGCAATCAACAGCACCCGCTCGCGTCGTGTGGGCGTGCTCGCCACCAACCTCACCATTCGCTCGGGCGCCTACACGCGCGCCATTCAGGATCTAGATGCCGGCGTCGATGTATACGGCTGTCCTGCCTCGAGCTTTGTCGAGGTCGTCGAACACGAGCTCGCCTCGGGTGCACATCTGCAGGAACAGTGGCTTGAGAACGAGGACATCTTCGATACGCCTGCCGTGCGTGCGCTGGTGGGTGCCACGGTTGAGCCGCTGCGCGACCACGGTATCGATACCGTGGTGCTCGGCTGTACGCATTTTCCGCTGTTGGTGGGACCTATCCGGCATGCGCTGGGGCCTGGGGTGCGCGTCGTGAGTTCCGCCGAGGAGACCACGCGCGAGCTGACCGATATCCTCACGCGCCGCGAGCAGCTGGCGGGCGACGCCGCCGAGCCGCAGCATCGTTTTGCCACGACGGCCGATAACATTGCCGAGTTTGCGGTGGCGGGCAGCTTTATCTTTGGTCAGCCGCTCAAGAGCATCGAACACATCGATATCGATGAGCTGAAATAGATGTAAGGCAGCCGCCAAAGCCTTCGCCACATCTTTTGCCGAAAGGATATTTCTATGGAGTACATGCAGGTCAACCGCGCCAACGGTCGCGCCGCCAACGAGTTGCGCCCCGTTAAGCTCACCCGTGGCGTCATGAAGCACGCCCACGGCTCGTGCCTGGCCGAGTTCGGCGACACGCGCGTGCTGTGCGCCGCCACTATCGAGGAGGGCGTGCCGGGCTGGCGAAAGGGAGCTAAGGCCGGCTGGGTGACCGCGGAATACGCCATGCTGCCGGCGTCGACCGGCAAGCGCTGCAAGCGCGAGCACGCCAACCGCAAGGGTCGCTCCATGGAGATCGAGCGCCTCATTGGCCGCAGCCTGCGTACCGTCGTCAACATGAAGGCGCTCGGCGAGTACACCGTCACCGTCGACTGCGATGTGATTCAGGCCGATGGCGGCACGCGTACAGCGAGCATCACCGGCGCCTGGGTGGCGCTGCACGACGCCCTCGCCATGTGGGTCGAGGCGGGCAAGATCGATCGCATCCCGCTTACCGGCCAGGTGGCTGCCATCTCCATGGGCGTTGTCGACGGCAATACGCTGCTTGACCTCGATTATTCCGAGGACAGCCATGCCGAGGTCGACATGAACCTCGTCGCCACCGACACCGGTGAGATGATCGAGCTCCAGGGTACCGGCGAGCAGGCGCCCTTCGACCGCAAGCGCCTCAACGCCCTGCTCGACCTGGGCGACAAGGGTATCGCCGAGCTCATCGAGCTTCAGCGCCAAGCCATCGTCTAACCTGCCAAAAAGGGACAGGTTTATTTTGGTAGGTTTTATCTGGGAAAACGTCGAAGTATAAGACTGCCGTTGATTGAGAGGGGAGAGAGGCCGAGGTCCTCGTCGTCCTCAACACGGCATTGCTATAGAGACAAGGAGGCCAGCTATGGCACTTGAGAAGATCGACATCGACACCCTCGACCCGGCGGCGACCATCGTCGTGGCAACGGGCAACGCCCATAAGCTCACCGAGATCGAGGCCATTTTGGGCAAGGTTATGCCCGAGGTTCGCTTTGTGGCGCTCGGCCAGCTGGGCGATTTTGAGGACCCCGAGGAAAACGGCACGACGTTTTTGGAGAACGCCATCATCAAGGCCCAGGCTGCGGTGGAGGAGACGGGCCTTATGGCCATTGCCGACGATTCGGGCCTGGTCGTCGACGCGCTGGACGGTGAGCCCGGTGTGTATAGCGCGCGCTACGCGGGCGTTCACGGCGACGATGCCGCCAACAATGCCAAACTGCTCGTGAATCTGGAGGGCGTGGCCGACGAGGACCGCACTGCGCGCTTTATGAGCGTCGTCGCGCTCATCGACACGGACGGTTTGGTCACCTATGGTGAGGGCGCCTGCGAGGGCGTTATCGCGCACGAGGGCCGCGGCGATCACGGCTTTGGCTACGACCCGCTGTTCCTGCCGGTCGACACGCCGGGCAAGACCATGGCCGAGCTGACGGCGGACGAGAAGAACGCCATCAGCCATCGATTCCATGCGCTCGAGCACCTATCCGCCAAGCTGACGGGCGAGGAGTAGACCGTGCGCGCGGTGGTGCAGCGCGTGCTTAACGCCGGCGTGACGGTCGACGGCGAGTGCGTGGGCAAAATTGGGCGCGGCTATCTAGTGCTGCTGGGCGTGGGCCACGGCGACACGCGCGCCGAGGCCGATAAGCTGTGGGGCAAGCTCCGGGGCTTGCGCATTAACGAGGACGAGAACGGCAAGACCAACCTGGCACTTGCCGATGTCGACGGCGAGGTTCTCGTGGTGTCGCAGTTCACGCTGTTCGCCGATTGTCGTCACGGCCGCCGTCCATCGTTTACGGATGCTGGCGCCCCCGATGTTGCCAACGAGCTCTACGAGTACTTCCTGACGCTCGTTCGCCAAGATGTCGAACACATGGCGCACGGCATCTTTGGCGCCGATATGAAGGTCGACCTCGTCAACGACGGCCCATTCACCATCGTCTTGGACACCGATAGTCTGTAAGTAGTCAATTTGGGACCGGGCTTTTTTAGCTACTTGCGTATGGCCACAACAGGGTGCTATAGTATTAGAGTTTTGTCTATCTTAGGGGTATTATCCCCTTTTTGAATTGCACCTTCTGGAGGCCCTGTTCATGGAAGAGATGGAAGTCAATCACGTCGACGACATTCACGAGAAGCTGACCGATATGGTGGGCGATCGCGTTAAGGTGAAGGCCAACATGGGCCGCACCCGCGTCGTCGAGCGCATGGGCACCATCAAGAGCGTCCATCCGGCAGTCTTTATCGTCGAGGTCGACGAGCGCCGTGGCCGCAAGTCGCGTCAGTCCTACCAGTATATTGATGTTCTCACCGGCCAGGTCGAGCTGTTCGACCCCGAGAGCGGCGAGCACATTTTTACCCCGCTCGGCAATCAGCTCGAGGAGCACTAGCGGTGACCGATTGGTCCCTGACCCTTTCCGCGCCGGCAAAGATCAACCTCTATCTGGGGGTTCATACCGAGCGCGACGACCGCGGCTACCATAAGGTCGATTCCCTGATGGCGGCCGTCGGTCTTGTCGATACCGTTACGGTTACGCCGGCGCAGGCGCTGACTGTCCAGACGGTTCCAGCATCAGATTTTCCCATGCAAAAGAATACGGCGTATCGGGCTGCGATTGCTATGGCCGAGCATTATGGTCGCGAGGCAAACATCTGCGTGACGATTGAGAAGCGCATTCCATTGTGCGCCGGCTTGGGCGGCCCCTCGACGGATGCGGCCGCGGTCATTGTCGCCTTGGCGGAGCTCTGGGGAATTGATCGCACCGACCCCGTGCTCGACGACATCGCGCGCGGCATTGGTGCTGACGTCCCGTTCTTTTTGCACGCGAGCCCTGCGTTCTACGTAGGTGGGGGAGACGTGCTGGCAACTGAGTACCCCGCGCTGCCCGCAACGCCCGTCGTGTTGGTCAAGCCGCGCGAGGCAAGTGTTTCGACAATTGAAGCCTATCGACGTTTTGACGAGGCCCCGGTGCCTGCGGACGAGCCCGGCGCGATAGCTTCTGCCTTGCGTGCTGGTGATGCCGAGACGGCATATGCACTCATCCATAACAACTTGGGTGTCATTTCCGCACAGATGGAGCCGCAGATTCAAACGGTTCTCGATTGGCTGCGTAAACAGGACGGCACCGTTGCTGTAGATGTGTGCGGATCGGGTGCCTGCTCGTTTGCCATTTGCGGCACCGCCGCCATGGCCGAAAGGCTTGCCGACGCTGCCCAGCAAAACGGCTGGTGGTCCTGCGCGACGCAGTTCATTCCCAACACGGTTCGCGTCGAAGTGCCAAAGAAGAAAAAATTTCTCTAGCACACGACGGAAATCTTTGTTACTATAGTCGAGCTAACGGGTTGTGGCTCAGTTTGGTAGAGCACTGCGTTCGGGACGCAGGGGTCGCTGGTTCAAATCCAGTCAACCCGACCAGAGCATGAGGAGGGACCGCTTCTTGCGGTCCCTTTTTTTAGCTATTGTTGTGATACCGCGATACCCGCGGTATACTCATTCGAGCTTGTCTCGCTGTATTGTGGAGGTCTACATGTTTGGACTGAGGGCTCCTGAGCTCATCATTATTCTCGTCGTTGTCCTGATTATCTTCGGGCCCAAGAACCTGCCGAAGCTCGGCAAGTCCCTCGGCTCTACCGTCAAGAATATCCGCGAGGGTATGGAGGGCGACGATAAGGCCGAGACCAAGCAGGCCGAGGAGGTCGTGGTCGAGCAGTCCGAGGAGGACAAGGAGATCGCTGAGCTCGAGGCCAAGCTCGCTGCTGCCAAGAAGAAGCAGGCAGAGGACAGCGACGCGGACGCAGAGTAGTCCCATCCCTTTGGGGTGAGCACCTGACCGGCTTGCCCGCAGGCTAGCCGGTCTTTTTCGTTTTGTTGACAGTTGATTGTTTGATCAGAGTTGGGGAGATATCCGTATGGACGCAAGCCAGATCGTACTGACCGCTGAGGGCCGCCAGAAGCTCGTCGAGGAGCTCGCTTGGCGTGAGGGCGATTACGCCAAGGAGATCGTCGAGGACATCAAGGAAGCCCGCGCGTTCGGCGACCTTTCGGAGAACTCCGAGTACGATGCCGCCAAGGACAAGCAGGCCCAGAACGCCGCTCGTATCGCCGAGATCCAGGCCATCCTCGCCAACGCTCAGATCGCTGCCAGCACGGGCGGCCTGACCGTCTCCATTGGCTCGACTGTTACCCTGGTCGACCCCAACGGTGAGCTCATCGAGGTCACGCTTGTCGGTACCACCGAGACCAACTCGCTCGAGCACAAGATTTCCAACGAGTCTCCGGTCGGCCACGCCATCATTGGTCATGGCGAGGGCGACTCCGTCGAGGTCGTTACGCCTTCCGGCAAGACTCGCGTCTACACCATCGCCAAGATCGCACGCTAGACCACGGTCCCGCGTAAAGGTATGTTTTCGCTCCCTGGGACCGAATCCTGGGGAGCGTTTTAGTTTGAGGAGCTAACTATGGCAGAAAACCAGAACGCCGCCGATCAGGCATCGACGCTCAACGACGAGCGCGCCACCCGCCTGGCCAAGCGTGCCTCCCTGTTCGAGGCGGGCCAGAACCCGTATCCCGAGCACTCCGAGATTGAGGACTACGTCGTCGACATCGAGACTAAGTACGCCGAGCTCACCGATGGCGAGGACACCGAGGACGTCGTGAAGATCGGCGGCCGTGTGGTTGCCAAGCGCGGTCAGGGCAAGATTATGTTCATCGTCGTGCGCGATGCGACTGCCGAGATTCAGCTGTTCTGCCGCATCAACGACATGGACGAGGCTGCCTGGAGTACGCTCAAGGCCCTCGACCTGGGCGACATCCTGGGCGTGACCGGCGTGGTCGTGCGCACCCAGCGTGGCCAGCTTTCCGTTGCCCCTAAGAGCGCGACCCTGCTTGCCAAGGCCGTTCGTCCGCTGCCCGAGAAGTTCCACGGTCTTTCCGATAAGGAGACCCGCTATCGCCAGCGCTATGTCGACCTGATCGCCAACGACGACGTTCGCGAGACCTTCCGTAAGCGTTCGCAGATTCTCTCCACCTTCCGTCGCTTTATGGAGTCCGACGGCTACATGGAGGTCGAGACCCCCATTCTGCAGACCATCCAAGGCGGCGCTACTGCCAAGCCGTTCATTACCCACTTCAACGCGCTCGATCAGGAGTGCTACCTGCGTATTGCCACCGAGCTGCACCTCAAGCGCTGCATCGTCGGTGGTTTTGAGCGCGTGTTCGAGATCGGCCGCATCTTCCGTAACGAGGGCATGGACCTTACCCACAACCCCGAGTTCACCACGATGGAGGCCTACCGTGCCTTCTCCGACCTCGAGGGCATGAAGGCACTCGCCCAAGGTGTCATCAAGGCTGCCAACAAGGCCATCGGCAACCCCGAGGTTATCGAGTACCAGGGCCAGACCATCGACCTTTCTGGTGAGTGGGCCAGCCGTCCCATGACCGACATCGTCTCCGACGTGCTCGGCAAGCAGGTCACCATCGACACGCCGGTCGAGGAGCTTGCTGCCGCCGCGCGCGAGAAGGGCCTGGAGATCAAGCCCGAGTGGACTGCTGGCAAGATCATCGCCGAGATTTACGATGAGCTGGGCGAGGACACCATCGTCAACCCGACGTTCGTGTGCGATTACCCCATCGAGGTCAGCCCGCTTGCCAAGCGTTTTGAGGACGACCCGCGCCTGACGCACCGCTTTGAGCTGGTCATCGCCGGCCACGAGTACGCGAACGCGTTCTCCGAGCTCAACGACCCGGTCGACCAGGCCGAGCGCTTCGCTGCCCAGATGGCCGAGAAGGCCGGCGGCGACGACGAGGCCATGGAGTACGACGAGGATTACGTGCGCGCCCTCGAGTACGGTATGCCTCCCGCGGGCGGCATCGGCATCGGTATCGACCGCGTGGTCATGCTGCTCACCAACCAGGCCTCTATCCGCGACGTGCTGCTGTTCCCGCACATGAAGCCCGAGAAGGGTTTCCAGTCCGGTGCCGCTGCTGCCAAGGCTGCCGAGGCCGGCAACAACGCGAGTCCCTTCGTCAAGCCGCTCAAGCCCACGGTTGATTATTCCAAGATTGCCGTCGAGCCGCTGTTTGAGGAGTTCGTCGACTTTGATACCTTCTCCAAGAGCGACTTCCGCGCCGTGAAGGTCAAGGCATGCGAGGCCGTCAAGAAGTCCAAGAAACTGCTGAACTTTACGCTCGATGACGGCACTGGTACCGACCGCACCATCCTCTCCGGTATTCACGATTATTATGAGCCCGAGGACCTGGTCGGCAAGACCCTGCTCGCCATCACCAACCTGCCTCCGCGCAAGATGATGGGTATCCCCAGCTGCGGTATGCTGATCAGCGCCATCCACGAGGAGGAGGGCGAGGAGCGTCTCAACCTGATCCAGCTCGACGCTTCCATCCCTGCCGGCGCAAAGATGTACTAACTAGTTACGCGGTTCTACGAACCGCGTAACTGCTCGACGCTGCGCGGGCCGC
>USHA01000011.1 GCA_900554325.1 uncultured Collinsella sp. | reverse complement strand
CGGGCGCCCGGTCGGCGGCCCGTTCTGGGCGCGCCTCAATCGTAGCCCGAGACGGTCCCGGGCTGACAATTTCGACTGTAATGGACGTTCTTAAATGACTAGGCAAAAAAGAACGTCCCCAACGACTATCAGCACAAGGAGTGTCCCCAAGTGCCGGCACATAAGGAACGTCCCTAAGTGCCGCTTGAACATAATAAGTTTGGTACCTTGACAATCAATCTATGCGCTCCTAGATTAGTTAGGCACAAAACAATTCCTCTACCTAACTAAAGAAAGGAGCGAAGCTTAGATATGTGTGTTGAACCACTCGTCCTTCCGCATGAGCCCGGCGGCGACCCGTCGCAACCGGTAGACATACCCGAAGCGGTCAGCGCCGAAGACAAACTCGCCAAGCGCATCCTGAGCGGCCTGGGCTTTTGCGGCCATTACATGCATTTTCATGGCGGAGGCGTGTCCGGCAAGGCGCCCATCATCTGCCTGCTGGCCAAGCAGCCCGGCGGCGAGATGTCGCAGCAGGAACTCGGCATGCACTTTGACCTCAAGCCGGGGTCGCTTTCCGAGATCCTGTCCAAGCTCGAGGTCAACGGCCTCATCGAGCGCAGCCGTAACCCCAAGGATCGACGGCAACTCACCATTCGCCTGACCGAAACCGGCCGGGAAAACGCCCGCATCGACCAGGCGGCCCGCATCCGCTTTAGAGAACGGGCCTTTAGTGCCCTCACTCACGACGAGCGCGAGCAGCTCGCCGAAATGCTCGAGAAAATCCGTGTAACCTGGGAGGAACTGGATGATTAAAACCCTCATGGGCAGCATCCGCGACTATATGAAAGTCGCTGTTGCCACGCCATTGCTCGTGCTTGGCGAGGTGCTCTGCGAGATGCTGATTCCATTTATCACCGCCGACATGATCGACGCCATCAAAGACGGTGCCACCGTCGCCCAGATGCTTCCCACCGCAGGCTTTTTGGTGCTCATCGCACTGACGTCGCTCGCTTTTGGTGCCGCTGCCGGCGTCACCTGCAGTCATGCGAGCTGCGGCTTCGCCAAGAACCTGCGTCACGACCTGTTCTACAAGATCCAGACGTTCAGCTTTGCCAACATCGATGAGTTCTCGAGCTCCTCGCTCGTCACCCGCCTCACCACCGACATCAACAACGTGCAGCAGGCCTTTATGATGCTCATCCGCATCGCCGTGCGCGCGCCGCTGGTGTTGGTCTTTGCCTTTGCCATGGCCTACGCCATGGGCGGCAGCGTCGCCATGGTCTACCTGGTCATCATTCCGCTGCTGGGCTTTGGCCTGTTCTTTATCATCTATAAGGTGCGCCCGATCTTTGCCCGCGTGTTCCGCAAGTACGACGCGCTCAACGAGTCCGTCGAGGAAAACGTCACCGGCATGCGCGTGGTCAAGAGTTACGTGCGCCAGGACTACGAGAAAGAGAAGTTCGCCACCGCCGCGCGCGACGTCCAGATGGACTTCACCCGCGCCGAAAAGCTGCTCGCCTTCAATAACCCCATGATGAACATCTGCGTCAACGGCGCGTTCGTCGTCATCATCTACCTGGGCTCCGAGCTCATCATCACGAGCCAGGGCACCTTGTTCGACGTGGGCCAGCTCTCCTCCATCTTTACCTATGGCTTCCAGATTCTGATGAGTCTGATGCAGCTGTCGATGATCTTTGTCATGGTGACCATGGCCGACGAATCGGCGCACCGCATCACCGAGGTGCTGGCCGCCGAGCCCACGATCGCCGATCCCGCCGAGCCCGTGCTCGAGGTTGCCGACGGCTCCATCGACTTTGACCACGTGAGCTTTAAGTACTCCGAGCACGCGAAGCGCCAGGCGCTCGACGATATCGACCTGCATATTAAGAGCGGCGAGACCATCGGTATTATCGGCGGCACCGGCTCGGCCAAGTCCACGCTCGTGAATCTGATCGCCCGCCTGTACGATGTCACCGAGGGCACCGTGCGCGTCGGCGGCGTGAACGTACGCAACTACGATCTGGACGCGCTGCGCCACCAGGTAGCCATGGTGCTGCAGAAAAACGTGCTGTTTAGCGGCACCATCGCCGAAAACCTGCGCTGGGGCGACCCGAACGCCACCGACGAGGAAGTCCGCGAGGCAGCACATCTGGCCTGCGCCGACGAGTTTGTCGACGGCTTCCCCAAGGGCTACGACACCTGGATTGAGCAGGGCGGCTCCAACGTTTCCGGCGGCCAGAAGCAGCGCCTGTGCATTGCGCGTGCCCTGCTGCGTCGCCCCAAGATCTTGATCCTGGATGACTCCACGAGCGCCGTCGACACCAAGACCGACGCCAAGATCCGCGAGGGCCTGGCGAGTTATCTGCCCAACACGACCAAGCTCATCATTGCCCAGCGTATTAGCTCCGTGCAGGATGCCGATCGCATCATCGTCATGGAGGGCGGCCGCATCAAGGACATCGGCAACCACGACGAGCTGCTCAAGACGAGCGAGATCTACCGCGAGACTTTTACCTCGCAGAACAAGATGAGCGCCGAGGGCGAGGACGCGGGCGAGACCGCTGCAGCCGGCACCGAGGCATCTGCATCGCAAACCCAGACCCAGGAAGGAGGCGAGGCACATGAGTAAGGCCGCTACCGCCGAGCACGCACGCAACCGCAAGGGCGGCACCATGACGCGCCTCATCAAGATGCTCTTTGGCTTCTACCCGGTGCTTTTGCCCCTCGTCGTCGCCGGCGTGGTGCTCTGCGCCGTCATCAACTCCATCGGCGCGACGTTTCTCCAGAGCGCGCTGCAGGTCATCAGCGAATCATGGCAGTCGGGCGACTGGACGGCCGCGCAGCCCAAAATTCTGAAGCTTGTGACTGCCCTCGGCTGCATCTACGCCGTGGGCGTCGCGTCTTCGCTCTTCTGGAACCGCGCCATGGCCGTCATCACGCAGGGCTCGCTCGAGAAGCTGCGCGAGATGATGTTCAACCGCATGCAGGACCTGCCGATCCGCTACTTCGACACGCACCAGCGCGGCGATATCATGAGCCACTACACCAACGACATCGACACGCTGCGTCAGATGATCAGTCAGTCGCTGCCCAACCTGCTCATGACGATCATCATCATCGTCACGGTGTTCTTTATCATGCTGTACTACAGCGTGTGGATGTGCCTGGTCATCATCGCCGGCGTCGCCTTTATGACCTTTATGACCAAGCTGCTCGGCTCCAACTCCGCGCGCTTCTTTATTGCGCAGCAGACCGAGCTCGGCGTTGTCGAGGGCCATATCGAGGAAGTCATGAACGGCCAGAAGGTCGTCAAGGCATTCTGCCACGAGTCTGCCGCCGAGGCCGATTTTGACGAGCGCAACGAAAAGCTCTTCGAGGTCTCGCAGAAGGCCAACATGTACGCCAACATCCTCATGCCCATCCTTATGAACCTGGGAAACCTGCTCTACGTGCTGGTCGCACTGGCAGGCGGCATTTTCCTGGCGCTGGGCGTGCCCAACCTGAGCATCTCGGGCATGGCGCTGTCCATCGCCGTCGTGGTGCCGTTCCTCAACATGACCAAGCAGTTCTGCGGACAGATCGGCCAGATCTCGCAGCAGATCAACGCCGTGGTCATGGGCCTCGCCGGCGCCGACCGTATCTTTGAGCTTATCGACGAGGAGCCCGAAGCCGACGAAGGCTATGTGACGCTCGTCAACGCTCAGGTGAACCCCGACACCTGGCAGCTCGAGGAGGCCGACCACCACACCGGCATGTGGGCATGGAAACATCCGCACCGCGCAACCGGCGAGATCGAGTACGTGCCGCTGCGCGGCGACCTGGTCATGGACAACGTCGACTTTGGCTACACGCCCGACCACGAGGTGTTGCACGGCGTGTCCGTGTTTGCCAAGCCGGGCCAGAAGGTCGCGTTTGTCGGCGCCACCGGTGCCGGTAAGACGACCATCACCAACCTCATCAACCGCTTCTACGACATCGCCGACGGCAAGATCCGCTACGACGGCATCAACGTCAACAAGATCCGCAAGGCCGACCTGCGCCGCTCGCTGGGCGTCGTGCTACAGGACGTGAACCTGTTCACCGGCACCGTGATGGATAACATCCGCTACGGCAACCTAGACGCCACCGACGAGGAGTGCATCGCGGCGGCCAAGCTCGCGGGCGCGGACGACTTTATCACCCGCCTGCCCGACGGCTACGACACGATGCTCACCGGCAACGGCGCACAGCTGTCGCAGGGCCAGCGCCAGCTGATTTCGATCGCACGCGCTGCCGTCGCCGATCCGCCGGCAATGATCCTGGACGAGGCCACGAGCTCCATCGACACCCGCACCGAGGCCATCGTGCAGGCTGGCATGGATAAGCTCATGGAAGGCCGCACGACGTTTGTCATCGCGCACCGCCTGTCCACCGTGCGCAACTCCGACGCGATCATCTGCCTGGACCACGGCCGCATTATCGAGCGCGGTAACCACGACGAGCTGATCGCCAGGCGCGGGTATTACTACCAGCTCTATACCGGAGCGTTTGAGCTGGAGTAGTTCGGCTCGCCGAGATGGCCGATTTGCCGCTCATTCGTCGGGCATGACCCTAAGGTCAATGCCCTCCTCTTTCGGGGCAAATCGACTCATCTCAACGACCCAAACACAATGCTTCGCAACGAATAAAGCCTCCGCAGCACACACGAGCTGCGGAGGCTTTTCTATACCTTCTGTTACAGGCTTACCGTTCCTCGTGTTGCGGCCCGGCTGCCTCGGCTGTCTTTACGCGGTTCTTGTCGATGTACATGTTTTTGTCGGCCTGGGAAAAGAGTTCGCGCATGGTAGGCGGTTCATCAAAATCACTGGAAAGCGCGTAGCCCACCGCATAGCTGATAGGCATGTCGGGGTGAACCTCGGAATACTCGTTCACGTTCGCACGAACCTGAGCGAGACAGGACTCCACGGCAGCTCGATCGGTATCCCGCAGCACCGCGATAAACTCATCGCCGCCGTCGCGGCCCACAAAGCAGGTCTCGGACGCCACGAGCCCCAGCTGCTGGGCAAAAGAACGGATGTATTCGTCGCCTTTCTCGTGGCCGAAGTTGTTATTGACCGTATGCAGATTGTTAAGGCCGAAGACGCACATCGCAACGGGCGCCTCCGCGGAGACAGGCTGCTCCTGCCCCAAGACCTCCTCGCACTTGTTCTTGTTGGGCAGTCCCGTGGCTTCGTCGAGATAGACTTTGCTCTGCAGTTCGCGATTGAGCGCGGCAGTTCGCACCGCGCGAACAAGTTCGACCGCAAAGGTCGCCACCAAGCCCATGATGTCGATGATCACCAAGCCCTCGAGATAGTTGAGCGCCGACGCCTTCTCCTGAGAGTAGTCCTCTGCGAGTCGCGTAGCATCGTCGCAAATGCCAAAGAACTCCTCGCTCATAGGGATGATGTCGGTGTTCTCATAGCCGACTTCGCGCACGCGGATGATCTCGGCGCAAAGCTCATCAAAAAAATTTGCAAGCTCGGTCATTTTTGCCTGATACTCATCGTCGTCGAGACGGACGAGGTTGAGGTCGTCACTTCCGTAACGCAAACCGTTGATGTATGAATCCACGGCTTTGAGCAGGTCATCTTGAGGCTGGCCCGCATCCTCGAGCTTAACGATTCGCTGCGTGGTACCGCGCACCAGACCGGCGTAATTGACCACGCGCGCCGTGCCCTGGATATCGGAGACGAGCAGCATAACATTGATGAAGAAGAAGATGAGAACTGCCGTGAGCACCATCATGAGCAGGCGCACCGCCCGGCTGGCTTTCTTGGCGACAGAAGTATTCACAAGTTCACTCCCCAAATGACAAAAGCACAGGTAGTACGCAACGTGCTGGAATTCACGTGAGGTCAACTCTACCAGATGATTTTTCTAGGACGGGAATTAAAGAATCATCGACACGATAGCTATTTGAGAAGTTGTGCCATGGCGTTGACGAATTTTTGGACTTGGAGGGTGGGCTCGAGCGGATAGTGCAAAAAGACCGGCACCTCGCGACCGCATAGGAACGGCACGCCCACAAAGGCCGGGTGTACCCCCGACCATGCGCCGCAGGTGAGCACCGCGTCGCCCTTTTCCTCTGCCTCGTTAAAGAGCGCAAAGTCAAAGCTGTCCACGTCGATCACGTCAACGCCGCCGTCGGCCAGAAGGTCGATGCGCAGGCTGTCCATTGCGTCGTTGCCGTGGCGGAGCACGCGCAGGCGCATGCCCTCCAGGTCGGCAACCGTAATGCGTGTCTTGCGCGCCAGCGGGCTCGTGCGCGGCAGGTCGATATAAAACGGTACGTTGACGATGCGGAGCTTTTGGCAGGCGTCACCCCAGCGCGGGGTCGAAAAACTCGACTGCACCACATCCACCTCGCGACCGAGGCTGCGCATGACGGATTCGCGTTCGTCGTAGAGGTCGCTTACCGGCACGATCTCAAATCGAAGCGACGGTTCCAGATCGTGGATGCTCGACCACATCGACAGCGTTTGGCGCCCCGGGCACATCATCGACACGCCCAGGCGCACGGCACCGCCATCGCCCGCCGCGCGTCGGGCGCGGCGCAGCGCGTCCTCGGACTGCCGCATGATCGAGCGCGCGTCGTCCACCAGCAGCGCGCCGGCCGGCGTCACCTTGACGCCTGAGTGCGAGCGTTCAAACAGTGTGATGCCGAACTCGGCCTCGAAGCCCGACACCTGCTTGACGAGCGCCGGGGTCGACACGCGCAATTTTGCCGCCGCACGTGAGAAGCTTCCCAGCTCCGCGGCGGCCGATATGGCCTCGAGTCGTCGATCGTACACGTCAATCTCCCGTTTCCAGACGCATGGCAATGAACTGCCGAAGGGGGTCGTTTTGGCAGGTCACGCGCTCAATTGAGAAAAAACTGCATCACACAGTGTAAACCTACGGTTAATACCATTCTAACAAATATGCAATTCACCTGCGCAAATGCAAAGCATACGATAACCTGCGAAAACCACGTGGGTCGATTAATGGGAACGGCCCACCGGGAGGCACAAGAAGGGAAGTTCCTATGAGCAACTGGCTTAAGCTCGAGGGCGATGTCTGCGCCGTGACCGGCGCACTCGGCGGTATGGGCGTCGAGATTTGCCGCGAGTTCGCCCGCAACGGCGCCAACGTCGTCCTGCTCGACCTGGACGAGGAGAGGGTCAAGGCCGCTGCCGCCGACCTCGCTGCCGAGTTTGGCATCCACGCCGAGGGTTACAAGATGAACGCCACCGACGAGGCCGAGGTTCAGGCTGCCGTCGACGCCACCATCGCCAACTTCGGCCGCGTCGACGTCCTCGTCAACACCGCCGGCATCCTGCGCTTCGCCGCCATGGAGGACCTGCCGCTGAGCGACTGGGAGCAGGTGCTCAACGTCAACCTCACCGGTTACTTCATCACCTCGCAGCGCTTTGGTCGCGAGATGATCAAGGCCGGCCAGGGTCGCCTGGTGCACATCTCGACCGTCGCCAGCCACTCCCCCGAGACGTTCTCGGGCGTGTACAGCTCCACCAAGGCCGGCGTGAACATGATGTCCAAGATGCTCGCCGCCGAGTGGGGCCCCTACGGCGTCCGCTCCAACTGCGTCGAGCCTTGCTTCGTTAAGACCCCGATGTCGGCCAACTTCTACGCCGACCCCGAGGTCGAAAAGAGCCGCAGCCGCCTGATCGCCACGCGCCGCATCGGCGAGGTCAGCGATATCGCCAACGCCGTCATGTTCCTGGCGTCCAAGCGCTCGGACTTTACCACCGGCGACGCCATCAAGGTCGACGGCGGCTTCTCCAACATGATGGGCGACCTCACCGCCAAGCCCGGCGGCCGTCGCGCCTATGCCGACAACTACCTTAAGAACAAGGGTGTCGAGCTCTGGTCCGATGAGTCCGGCGTCGCCAAGCCGACTGACCAGTAAACCAACCCGACAGGGAGGACCCGCAGACACGCCTGTTCCTCCCCCGTATCGATGAGAAAGAGTCCAATGGCTTCCACCAACTCCAACAAGGGTCGCGCCGTCGTGCTTTCCGCCGCGTGCGTCACCATGTTCTTCATCAGCTCCATCGCGCTGTATTCCGTCGTGAGCAAGAATCTGCTCGCCGTCTACCCCGAGTGGTCGAGCGCCCTTACCTGGGCTTTCCCCGTCTTCCAGACCATCATGGCCGTGACGGGCATCTTCGCCGGCCGCATCTCCGATAAGATCGGCCCGCGCAACGTCGTGATCGCTGCCGCCGTGTGCTACGGCGTTGGCTGGTTCATGTCCGGCACCGTCACCGAGCCGTGGCAGTTCTACCTGTGGTTCTCGCTCGTCGCCGCCGTCGGCAACGGCCTGGGCTACAACCCGGCGCTCACCACCGGCCAAAAGTGGTTTATCGACAAGAAGGGCCTTGCCTCTGGCATCACCCTGGCCGCTTCGACCGCCGGCCCCGCCGTGCTGTCCCCGGTGCTCGCCTCGCTGCTCATCCCGAGCCTGGGCATCTTTGGAGCCCTTAAGGCGCTCGGCGTCATCTTCTTTGTGACGATTGCCGCCTCCGCCCTGTTCCTGAAGGCCCCCGAGGCCGGTTGGCTGCCCGAGGGCTTCGAGGCCCCCAAGGGTGGCGCGCATGCCGGCACCTTCGGTGACCTCACTCCGGGCGAGATGGTCAAGACCCCGCGCTTCTGGGTTCTCATCGTCACCTTCGCCTTTGCCGCCACCGCGGGCACCCTGCTCGTCGGCAAGGTTGCCTCCATCGCCGCCGTCCAGCTCTTCGCCGACCCCACGAGCGCCGCGGCCGTCGCCCTCGGCGGTGTGGTCGTCTCCGTCAACACCTGCGCCAACCTGGTCGGTCGTCTGTCCTTTGGCCAGATCATCGACAAGCTCGGCGCCTATAAGTCGCTGCTCATCAGCCTTGTCGTCACCATCGTCGCGCTCGTCATCATGTCGATGAGCTTTACGCAGAGCATGTTCTTTGTGGCACTCGCCCTGCTCGGCTTTAGCTTTGGCGCCCTGCTCGTCATCTACCCGCCGCTCACCGGTGGCGCCTTTGGCACCAGCAACATCGGCGTCAACTACGGCATCATGTTCCTGGGCTATGCCGCTTCCACCTGGATCAGCCAGCCCATCACCGCCGTGCTGTATCACGCCGAGGCCGGCAGCGCCGCCTACCAGCAGTCTTTCTACGGCGCCATTGTGATCGCCGCCATCGCCGTCGTGCTCACCGTCTACATGATGGTCTCCGACAGCAAGAAGAAGTCCGCTTAGTTTTACCGATGCGACAAAGGGACAGCCCCTCTGTCGCATTCCACCGGTCACCAGTATTAAGGAGTCGAAATGTCTGAGCTCAACCCCGTCCGCATTGCCGTTATCGGCGCCGGCGCCATGGGCCGCAACCACATCCGCTTTGTCACCGAGGAGCCCGAGGCCGAGCTCGTCGCCATCGCCGACGCCTTTGAGGGCGCCCGCGCCACGGCCGAGGCCGCCGGCGTGCCGTTCTTTACCGATCCCGCCCAGATGATGGACGAGGTCAAGCCCGAGGCCGTCATCATCGCCACCCCCAACGACCTGCACCTGGGCGTTGCCCGCGAGGCCGTGAAGCGCAACATCGTGCCGCTGGTCGAAAAGCCGATCTCCAACGACCTCGAGGATGCCCAGGCCTTTGCCGCCGAGGCCGAGACCGCCGGCGTGCCCGTACTCGTGGGTCAGCACCGTCGCCACAATCCCTTCGTCAACAAGGCCAAGGAGATCATCGAGTCCGGCGAGCTGGGCAAGCTCACCGTGTCGAGCTTCCACTACATGATCTATAAGAATGACGAGTACTTCGATGTCGAGTGGCGCCGCAAGAAGGGTGCCGGCCCGATCCTGGTCAACCTGGTGCACGATGTCGACCTGCTCCGCTACCTGCTGGGCGAGCCCGTTGCCGTCCAGGGCATGCAGTCCAGCGCCGCCCGCGGTTTTGAGACCGAGGACTCCGCCGTGGTCAACGTCCGTTTTGCCGATGGCGCGCTTGCGAGCATGACCATCTCCGACGCCACCGCCAGCCCCTGGAACTGGGAGGCCACCGCTCGCGAGGATCCGCAGTACCGCCCCTTCGACGCCGACGCCTACTTTATTGGCGGAACCTTGGGTGCCCTTTCGCTGCCCCGCCTGCACCAGTTCTCCTACGACGGAGCCTCCAACTGGCACAAGCCGCTGCAGATGGAGATTCCGGCCGTCGACCCGGCGCTGCCGCACAAGATGCAGCTCAAGCACTTTGTGAAGGTCGTTCGCCGCGAGGTCGAGCCCGTCGTGACCCCCGCCGACAACGTTAAGACGCTCACGCTGCTTAACGCCATCAAGGAGGCCGCCGAGACCGGCCAGCTCGTCGAGCTGTAATGCCTTAAGAGCGGCCGCGGCAGAAACCCCATGCCGAACCCCTCGGTCCGCCACAAATATGCCCCTCTTCTTTGCCCCGCGAGCAGCCTCCTGCCCGCGGGGCTTTTTGCTACCTTAACGACGATTTTTCTGGGGCGGGGGCTATTTTGCACCTCGGCTTGATTCGTTCGCCACCAAATGGGCCTATCTACTACGTTTAACCGATTACCCTCAACCATGCCGAATTTCGCGAAATTAAAACCGCAGGTAAACGGCTTGCCGATTTTCGGAAAACCGGGGGATGGTCGACCCATACGGTTCAAACGTAGTAGATAGGCCCCTTTCGTGGCGCAACCCCAAAACAGTCTTTTGGGACGGGTGGTATCCTTGGTAGCCCTGTGCTGCAAACGCACCTTAAACGCAAGGAGTCCCATGGATCTTATCGCCCAGCTCGCCCGCGAGCTCAACCTTAAGGCCGCCAACGTCGAGGCTGCCGTCAAGCTCATCGACGAGGGCAACACCATTCCCTTTATCTCGCGCTACCGCAAGGAAGCCACGGGCGGCATGGACGGCGTCGCCCTGCGTGCGCTCGACGAGCGCCTGTCCTACCTGCGCAATCTTGAGCAGCGTAAAGAGGACGTCATTCTGCTCATCGACGCCCAGGGCAAACTCACGCCCGAACTCGAGCAGCAGATTCACGAGGCCACGCAGCTCCAGCGTGTCGAGGACCTCTACAAGCCCTACCGCAAAAAGCGCATGACCCGCGCGCAAAAGGCCCGCGAGGCCGGCCTGGAGCCGCTCGCCAACATGGTCATCATGCAGGCCTCGGCCAAGGGCAGCGCACTCGACGCCGCCGCGGCATACATCAACGAGGAGGCCGGCTTCGACACGCCCGAGAAGGCGCTCGCCGGCGCCACCGACATCGTGGCCGAAACGGTGGCCGAGGACCCCGAGAACGTCGCCGACCTGCGCGCCTTTACGCAAAACACCGCCGATATCGTCGTCGAGGCCACCGACCCCGCCGAAAAGACTCCCTACGAGCCCTACTACAACTTTGACGAGCCACTGCGCCGTATACCCAACCATCGCGTGCTGGCTATCGACCGCGGTGAGCGCGAGGGCAAGCTCCGCGTGCGCGTGAACGTCGACGGAGCCGCCGCCACGGCACGCCTCGGCAGCCGCTGGCCCCGCCGCCAGGGCGTGTTTGCTCCCATCTTCGATGCCGCCATCGCCGACGGTTACAAGCGCCTCATGGCCCCTTCGCTGGAGCGCGAGGCCCGCGCCAAGCTCACCGTTCGTGCCCAGACCGAAGCCATCAACGTCTTTGCCAAGAATCTCGAAGGCTTGCTCTCGGCACGCCCCGTGCGCGGCGCCCGCGTGCTCGCGCTCGACCCGGGCTACCGCACGGGCTGCAAGGTCGCCGTCATGGACGAAACCGGCAAGCTGCTCGACCACGGCGTGGTCTACCCCACCAAGCCGCGCCACGACGTCGCCGGCACCAAGCGCGAGCTCGCCCGCCTCGTCAAGAAGGACAGCGTCAACACCATCGTCATCGGCAACGGCACCGCCAGCCGCGAGACCGAAGAAGTCGTCTCGGAGTTCATTGCCGAGCAGGCGCCCGGACTGCGATACACCATCGTCAACGAGGCCGGCGCGTCGGTGTACTCCGCCTCCGAGCTCGCCAGCCTGGAGTATCCCGACCTGGACGTCACCGTGCGCGGCGCCATGAGCCTGGGCCGCCGCCTGCAGGACCCGCTGGCAGAGCTCGTCAAGATTCCGCCCCAGTCCATCGGCGTGGGCCAGTACCAGCACGACCTTGACCAGGCCGAGCTCTCGCGCACCCTGGGCCACGTGGTGGAAGACGTCGTCAACCGCGTAGGCGTCGACGTGAACACCGCAAGCGCGAGCCTGCTGGGATACGTGTCGGGCATCACGCCGAGCGTGGCCAAGAATATCGTGGCCTACCGCGAGGAAAACGGCGCCTTTACCGATCGCCGTCAGCTTAAGAAGGTCCCCAAGCTGGGGCCCAAGGCATATCTCAACGCCGCGGGCTTCCTGCGCATCAGCGGCGGCAAGAACCCGCTCGACGCGACGAGCGTCCACCCCGAGAGCTACGAGGTGGCCACGTCCGTCCTGGAACGCGCCGGCGTTAAAGCCAGCGAGCTCAGCCGCGGCGGCGTGCCCGACATCGAGCGCCGTCTGGGCAGCATCTCGGCACTGGCAAGCGACCTGGACTGCGGCACCCTCACGCTCATCGACATCGTCAATGAGCTCAAGAAGCCCGGGCGCGACCCGCGCGACGACGCGCCCGAGGTGGTCTTTAGCCGCTCGGCGCTTTCCATCGACGACCTGGAACCCGGCATGGAGCTCAAGGGCACGGTGCGCAACGTCGTCGACTTTGGCGCGTTCGTCGACGTCGGCGTGCACCAGGACGGCCTCGTACACATCTCCAAGCTGGCCAACCGCTTTGTCAAGCACCCGAGCGACGTGGTACGCGTCGGCGACACGGTAAAGGTGTGGGTAGAGAAGGTCGACCGCGACCGCAAAAAGATCTCCCTGACCATGGTGCAGGGGAAGTAAACCGCCAAAGCAAGGGTCCCCCCGGTAGCGACGTGCAAAATCGCGAGTATTCTGCAAATTCCGCCGTTCCGGATGCCCCTCAGAGGCGAAAAAGCAAAAACAGCCCCCGTTTTAGCGTCGTCAGAGCCAAAACGGGGGCTGTTCCGTGCTTTATCTAGCTGGTAAAAGCCTTTACCTTGCTGAATACTCTCAATTTTGCACGGCGCAGGCGGGGGTACCTTTGCCCACGGCAGGATATGGAAACCAATCACCAACCTACTGGCAAGTTCGTGTCGGCAGCCCCGGCCTTTCCTTTGCCTGGCGCGACCCTCGCGAAGCGAGTGAGCGATAGAGGAAAGGAAAGGCCGGGGCGAACAACCCTCGGAGCAGCCAGTGCTCACGTTACGGCAGGATATGGAAACCGAGTGCCGCGATATCTTTGGCAAAGCCGCGGACGGTGTCGAGCGAGACCTCGTACGGGTCGCGACCGATGTTCTTGCGCTTGGCCAGGATGCTGTTGGGCACCGTGATGATCTGGCAACCGCAGGCCTCGGCCTGGTAAATGTTGATAAGCTCACGCGTGGACGCCCACAGGACCTCGCAGTTGGGCTTAGCGGCGGCCTTCTTGACCGACTCCGTCACAAACGGAATGGGGTCGACGCCGGTGTCGGCGATACGGCCGGCAAAGAGCGAGATGATGGACGGCGTCTCGGCGTCAACGGCCTCGACCATCTCATCGACCTGTGTAGGCGTAAAGATGGTGGTGACGTTGACCTTGATGCCATCGGCCGAAAGCTTGCGGACCAGCTCGGCGGTGGACTCGCCCTTGGTGGTCACGCACGGAATCTTGACGTAGACGTTGTCGGCCCAGGTAGCGATCTCGCGAGCCTCGACCTCCATGGTCTCGACGTCATCGGCAAAGACCTCAAACGAGACGGACACATCGGTGATGTGGGTCAGGACCTCCTTGGCAAACGCGCGGTAGTCCGTCACGCCGCCCTTCTTCATAAGGGACGGGTTGGTCGTGAAACCCTGAACGTTGCCGTTCTCGTACATGTCGAGCATGCCCTCGAGGTTTGCACCGTCAGCGAACACCTTGATTGCCATCTGCCTGATTCCTTTCGTTTGCATGCGGCCGATAAACTGCTAAACACTTTACCTATGTTTATCAAGGCGTGAGCTGCGGGTTTTTATCTTCTCGGCGAACGGTATAAACACCTCAGTGTTTGGATTGATAAATCGATTGAGCATGCAAAAGCAAAGAGTCGCAGTTTGAGCAAACGTCAGAACGCGGGATTCATTAGATGAGGCCGAAATGCTGCATCGCTGTGACGGTGCCGTCGTGTGCGACATCGTCGGTCACATAGTCGGCGACCGCCTTGACCTCGGGCATGGCGTTGCCCATGGCGACAGCCGTCTCGACCGCAGCGAGCATGCCCAGGTCGTTACCCGAATCGCCGAAGCCAAAGGTGCGCGCGTTGCCGGTGCGACCCAGGTATTCCAGCGCTCGCGCCACGCCCACGCCCTTGCCGATGCCCTTGGGGCTCAGCTCGCGATTCTGACCACCGGTGTTGCACAGCTCAAACTCGCGATCGATAAAGCCGTCATCGTTGGCTACGCGAGCCAAACTGGGCGCAGTGAGGCCTACCTTGCCCACGCGCAGACTGCCGTCGACGCGCATTTCCTCGGTGCCGTGCACCACAGAAGTGCCGATCAGAGACGACTGCTCAACGCCCGCGGGTTCCAGGGCAAAAGTAGCCACGTTGGTCTCGAAAAAGGCTTCAATCCCTGCCGCGACCATACGGCGAGCGAGCTCCGCAACAATGTCTTCGTCAAAGCAGTCCTCATGCACCACGCGGCCCTCGACCTCGAGCGTGGCGCCTGCCATGGCAACGATGCCCGCGGGGTCGAGCGCACGCAAGCTGTCCGCGATGAGCCACAGGGGACGACCCGTGCAGATAAATGCCTGGTGACCCGCATTGCGCAGACGACCAAATGCATCGACAACAGCCTTCGACGGATGGACTGCATTGAAGTCCTTATCGGTCATATCGTCGGGATCGAACGACGTCAGCGTGCCGTCCACGTCAAAAAAGAGCACAGCGGGTTCGGGACACGCATCAATCATATGGGTTCCTTTCGAGAATAAGGGCAAACGAAGCATCCATTATATAATGGAGCGACGCAACCAGAGAGGTCACCCATGGAATTTTACGCAAGCTGCCCCGAGGGCTTTGAGTCCGCACTCGCCGATGAGCTTAAACGCCTCGGGCTTTCGCATGTCCGCCGCCTGAAGGGCCGCGCCACGTTTGAGGGCGAGCTCGAAGAAGGCTATCGCGCGTGCCTGTGGTCGCGCCTGGCGAGCCGCGTGTTCGTGGTACTCGGACGCTTTGAGGCGCAGGATGCCGATGAGCTGTACGACGGCGTTTACGACATCGCTTGGGAGACCATCATCCGCCCCGGCGCCACCATCGCCATTACCGCCCGCGGCGTGACCGAGCAGCTGCGCAACACGCGCTTCTCGGCCCTGCGCGCCAAGGACGCGCTGTGTGACCGCCTGGCCGAGACCACGGGCCGTCGCGCCGACGTTGATGCCGCCGATCCCGACGTTCATCTGCTGCTTTCGCTGCGTCAGCGCCGCGCGAGCATCAGCCTGGACCTTTCGGGCGACCCGCTGTTCAAACGCCTGCCGCCCGCAGCGGCCCGCGCCGGCGAGGGCGCGCACGTGCTGCGCCCCGACTACGCCGCCCTGGTGCTGGCGCAAGTCAGCTGGACCGCGCTATGCGAGCGCGAGCTGACGGCCGATGATTACGAGAACGAAGCTCTGCCCACGCTGATCGACGCCTCGTGCGCCGGCGGCGGCCTGCTGCTGGAGGCCGTGAACATTCTGACCGACCGCGCCCCGGGCGCCGCACGCGAGCGCTGGGGCTTTGAGGGCTGGCAGCTGCACGACGCCGCCCTGTGGGAGCAGCTGCTTGCCGAGGCGCGCGAGCGCGAGACGGCAGCGCGCGAGCGCCAGGCGCGCATCGTGGCCGTAGACATCGACCCCGCCGCCCGCAAGACTGCCGAGCGCATGGTCAAGTGCGCCGGCTACAAGCGTTTTGTCGACTTTTGCGCCGCCAAGTCCGCCACCGTGCTGGACCATGCTGGCGCCGTCGCCGGAGCCGCCGTAGTCGCAGACACCACCGAGACACCGCTTTCACTCATGCACGACGCCATGACGCTGGTCGGCGAGCTGCGCCGCGCGCCCGAGCTCGCTTCGGCACCGGTCGCCGCGCTCACCCGCGACGGATTGCTGGCCCGCGCGCTCCACGCCGAGCCCGAACGCTCGATCGCCATCATGCCCAACAACGAGGAGGCAACCGTCGAAGTCTGGCCTTCGCTCGACCACGCCGCCGCAGTGTTTGAGGCTGCGACCAGCGCGGATGCCGAGGCCGAGGTTGCGGATGCCAACGAAGCCAACGACGAAGCCGCCGCTTCCTCCATGCCCGAACCTGCCGCCACGCTCGACTTGGGCGACGGCAAGCCGCTGCCCGTGCTCATCCCGGAGTCCGAGCAGTTCGCCAACCGCCTGCGCAAGAATGCCCGTCTGCGCCGCAAGTGGGCCAAGCGCGAGGGCGTGAGCTGCTATCGCGTCTACGATGCCGACCTGCCCGACTACTCCGCTGCCATCGACCTGTACGAGGGTTGCCCGCAGACGCCGGGCCGCTGGCTCGTCATCGCCGAATACGCCGCGCCCAAGACCATCGACCCCGCGCTGGCCCAGGCCCGCATGCTTGACATCTTGGCCATCTCGCCGCGCATCCTTGATGTTCCGGCCGAGCACGTGCACGCCAAGGCCCGCATGCGTTCGCGTGGCGGCTCGCAGTACGGCAAGCAGGGCGCCGGCAAGGGCGGATCGGGCGAGCGCGCCAACATCGCACGCCGTCGTCTGCCGCTCATCGAAGAGGGTGGACTCACCTTTGCCGTCAACTTTGATGACTACCTGGATGTGGGCATCTTCTTGGATCACCGCGTCACCCGCAACCTGGTGCGCGAGCACGCCAAACAGGCACGCCGCTTCCTCAACCTGTTCGCCTACACCGGCACCGCCACCTGCTATGCGGCCGACGGCGGCGTCGAGGAAACCGTGACAGTCGACCTTTCCAACACCTACCTGGACTGGGCCGAGCGCAATATGCGCCAGAACGGCTTTGTTGGTCCGCAGCATCATTTTGTGCGCGACGACGTGCTTGCCTGGATTCGCGACCAGCGCCAGACGCGCAACCGCTGGGACCTGATCTTTGTCGACCCGCCCACGTTCTCGAACTCATCCAAGATGGGCCGCCGCACCTGGGATGTCCAGCGCGACCATGTTGAGCTTTTGGCCGGCGTATCGCGCCTGCTCGCACAGGGCGGCCACGCCATCTTTAGCTGCAACCTGCGTGGCTTCCGCCCCGAGACGCGCAAGCTCGCGCGCGCGGGCGTGGTGCTGGAGGACATTACGGCGCAGACCATCCCCGAGGATTTCGCGCGCAACCAGAAGGTGCACCACTGCTACATCGTGCGCCGCCTACCCATCGAGGACGCTATGGCCGAGGTCGGCTTTAGCGCCGAGGAAATTGCCGAGCGAACCGAGGAGCTGCGTAACCCCGAGGCCCGCAAGCCTCGCGCGGCAGCACCCGCGCACGCGCAGGCCGGCGACCGAGGGCTTGCCGGCAACGGCAAACCCTCCCCTGCCGGCAAGCCCAAAAAGAAGAAGTTCTACGCCAGCAAGCCCAAGGGCAAATAAAAAAGTTGCGGTGGAATATGGACTGCTTGCCTGGAATTAGGCAAATTTAGACCGTATTTCACCGCAACTCATATTGGGATGGCGGATGCCGACCTATCCCTGGATGACCAATCGGTAACCAATACCCACGTGCGTCTGGATATAGCGCGGATGCGCGGGGTCGGACTCGATCTTCTTGCGCAGCGTGCCCATAAAGACACGCAGGCTCGCCAGGTCGCTCTTGGTCGCCGTGCCCCAAATCTCGTGCAGGATAAACTGGTGCGTCAGTACCTTGTCGGCGTTATGCGCCAGCAGGCACAGGAGCTTATACTCGATCGGCGTCAGATGCAGTTCCTCGCCATCCATCGTGGCGATGCCGGCATCAAAATCGATATGCAGCTCACCGGTATCGAACGAGCCCTCGGAGACAACGCCGCCCGTCTGCGCATACGAAAGGCGCCTGAGCGTCGTGCGAATGCGCGCGAGCAGTTCCTCGACCGAAAACGGCTTGGTCAGATAGTCGTCGGCACCGGCATCGAGCGCGCGGATTTTGTCCGCATCCTCGCTGCGCGCCGAGACCACGATAATCGGCATGCCCGACCATGCGCGCACCGACTCCACCACCTTGACGCCGTCCATATCGGGCAGGCCCAGATCGAGCAGCACAATGCTCGGCGCCTGCGATGAGGCGGCGGCGATGGCGGCATGGGCGGTCTCCACAGCCATATGGCGCAAGCCGTGCGCCTCGAGCGCGGCAACGATAAGATTGCGGACAGCGGGGTCGTCCTCAACGACCAAGATGAGCGGTTTTACGGCAGAGTTCGACACAGCGCTACTCCTTATCAAACGAAACGTCGGCGGCGGGAAGTTCAATCGTAAAGACCGAGCCGTGCGGGTCCGCCGCGGCAACCTCTATGCTACCGCCATGTGCCAACGCAATGGAGCGGCAGAGCGAAAGACCCAGGCCAACGCTGCGGTGGCTGTCGGCCAGACCATGGTTGGCGGTATAGAACGACTCGAAGATCCGCTCGCGATCCTCGGGTGCGATGCCCGGACCATCATCGGCCACCGAGCACGCCACGCGTCCATCGTCGACGCTAATCGAAATCATGATATGCGAGCCCGCGGGCGTATAGGTGATGGCGTTGTTCACCAGATTGACCACCAGCTGCACCATCAGGCGCGCATCGACATTGACGAGCGCCGGCTCATCGCACGCCACCACCTTAAGGTCGTGCTCGCGCACGGCCGGATTTACGTGGCGCAGCGCCTCCTCGACGATATCGTCCATGAGCTCGAGCGTGGTCGACAGGCGCATACCGCCACCCTCGAGCTTGGTGATGGCAAGCAGATTCTCGACGGTGGCGTTGAGCCACAGCGCATCCGAGCGAATGGATAGAAGCAGGCCGCGGCGCGTCTGGGCATCGAGCACTGCAGTGCCGGTCGAGCCCTGGTCGAGCAGCACGTCGGCATTACCCGAAATACTGGTAAGCGGCGTGCGCAGATCATGCGAGATGGAGCGCAGCAGGTTGGCGCGCAGCTGTTCGTTTTTGGCGAGCACCGCCGCTTCCTCGCGGGCCTCCATGGCGCGGGCGCGATCGAGCGCCAGCTCGCCTTCGCTCACGATGGCATCGGCAAGTGTCCGTTCCTCGTGCGTTAGCACGTCGGGTTCGGCAACGATAGCCAGCACGCCCACCACCGAGGCGGGGTCGCTCGAGCGCACGAAGCCGTCGCCCGTGCGAACCGTCAGGTAGATGCCATAAAACGCCGAGCCGCCATAAGTGGCATCGAGCGGCGTTCCCACATAGGCGGACGCCGAGAGCCGCGGCGGCATCTGCGGCGCCAGTTCATGCACCGGCGCGGCATCGCCCACGGCCGTGTATGTCGCACGCGGCAGCAGGTCATCGCCCTCGGCGTCGGCGCTGTACCACACGACCGGACAGCCCGAAAGACGCGCCAGCTGCGTTGCCATGGCATGGACAATCTGCTGCTGATCGGCGCACCGCTGCAGCATGCGGTTGGTCTCGAGCACCATATGCGTTCGGCGGTCACTAGCGGCAGCCTGTGCCAAGGCGCGGCGCAGGGCCAACGCAATCGAGCTCGACACGAGCGAGACCACAAACATGATGAAGAACATGCCGGGATAGACGCGGTCGATAAGCGACAGCGAGTAGCGCGGGTCGACAAACAAGAAGTTGTAGAGCGCCACGGCGGCAGCCGAGCTCAGCAAGCAATACAGGCGACTCCAGGTAAAGAATGCGCACAGCTGAACGGCGAACACATAGACGATCATGATGCTCGGCGCGAGACCCGGATGGTCGAGCAGCGCGCCCACAATCGTCGCCGCGACCAACAGCCCCACCGACACGCAGGCGTCATACAGAGGAGTGCGGCGCGTCAGCGTTGTGCGCCGCCACCAAAAGCTATCGGCAATATCACCGTCCGTACGGACGTCCATCAGCGCCCCGCCCCTCTCTCAAAAACAAAAACCACCACAGGGGACAGGCACCTTTGTGGTGGTTTCCCTTGTGGTGGTTCCAAGTGTATAGCCTTTGCAACCGGCGGTCGCTAGACAAACAGCACGTGCGCGAGCAGGGCACACACGCACACCGCTCCAAATACCAGTGCCACGATCGAGATCACGCGGTCGGCCATATCCATGTTGGCACGGTTCGTCAAAAACCGATCTTCGGCGGCGTCGGCGCGTGCCTCACGTACCAGCTCGGCAACCACCTCGCGGCCATCAAGCATCTTTGCATCCATGTTTGCCTCCCCGGCCTCAATCTTGTCCATCGAAAACCAACTCCGTGCAACCTGTCGGCGCCTACGGCCGCTCGTTGGGAGCCAGACGCTGCATCTTGTTCACGGCTTTGAACTTGGTGAACAGCGGCACGTACTCAAAGCTCACGTTGGAGTTCTCCAGGCCGTACCAACGCGCGGGCGTGCCGGCGGCACGGCGGATGATGTACTTGAGCGTGATAGCCGTACGCTCGCTCGGCTCCACATCGCTTTCGGGTGCCAGCAGCTTACGGATCAGGACGAACTTGAACGTGCCGATGTTACCCGGATCCTTGTAGACCGAGTAGTCATGCGTCTGCGGCGGCAGCTCGCCAGTGGCGGCCAGGTCCTGAACAACCTGACGCAAGTAGGCATTGACGCGCTGGTTAATCTTGTAGCCCAGGTACAGATGCACGCGGAACACGTAGTCGGTGCCGAACGTCTCGACCGAATAGGCAAAGGTGTGCGGTTCGTCCATGGTCTCGACATTCACAAACCACCAAGCGTGGGCACGCTTGGGATGCTTGTCCAAGATCGAATAGACGATATCGCGGTCGATGTAGTCGGTATGGGTGTCCTTGGTCAGGTACACGATGTTGTCGCTCATGCGCTCGTAACGGTCGTCGTCGCGCAGGCGCTTGAGCTGCGGCAGGTAGCTACGCAGCGGCAGCAGCGTAAACTGGCGCTGCTCGACCGCCGTGCCGTTGTACCAGCACACCATAATGCCCATGATGAGTGCAGCCATGAGGATGGTGAAGTAGCCGCCGTGGAAGAACTTGGTGAGCGAGCTCACGAAGAAGAAGCCTTCGAGCAAAAGGAAGAAGGCCGCGAAGATCCACGGAGCAACCTTGAGCTTGCGCTCCTCGTGCAGGTAGAAGAAGAGCAGCAGCGTGGTGCACATCATAGTCAGCGTAATGGCAAGGCCGTAGGCGGCTTCCATATGCGCCGAGTTCTGGAACAGCAGCACCACGATGACGCAGCCGACAAGCATGACGTTGTTGACCATGGGGATGTAGAGCTGGCCCTTGGTCTCGGCAGGGTAGAAGACCTGCATGTGCGGCATAAGGTCCAGACGGCTGGCCTCGGACACCAGCGAGAATGCGCCGGTGATGAGCGCCTGCGAGGCAATGATGGCCGCGACGGTGGAAAGGCCTACGGCAAACGGGCGCAGGCCCGGGGCGAGCATCTGGTAGAACGGGTTGAGGTCGGCAATGCCCATGAGCTCGGGGTTGGCAGCGTTGTTCATAAGCCAAGCGCCCTGACCCATATAGGACAGCAGCAGGCAGCACTTAACGAATGGCCAGGTAGCGTAGATGTTGCCGCGGCCGACGTGGCCCATGTCGGAGTAGAGCGCCTCGGCACCGGTGGTGGCGAGGAAGCAGCTGCCCAGAATCATGATGCCCGCATGGTTGTTGGGGCTCAGCAAAAAGGCGATGCCGCGCAGCGGGTTGAGGCACAGCAGCACGGCGGGGTGCTGGAATACAAAAAACAGACCCGTGCCGCCCAGGAACAGGAACCACAGCGTCATGATGGGGCCAAAGGCGTGACCGATCTTGGCCGTACCGATGCGCTGTACCAAGAAGAGCACGATGATGATGGCGAGCGTGATGGCGACGACGCGGCCCTGGTCATCGCCCAGCACGGCATGGACCGCCGGGATGGTGCGCAGGCCCTCGATGGCCGTGGTAACGGTAACGGCCGGCGTCAGGATGCCGTCGGCGAGCAGCGCGGCGCCACCCAGCATGGCGGGGATGATAAGCCACTTGCCGCAGCGCTTGACCAGGCTGTACAGGGCAAAGATGCCGCCCTCACCATGGTTATCGGCGCGCAGCGAGATGAGCACATACTTGATGGTGGTCAGCAGCGTGACCGTCCACACGACAAGGGAGAGCGCGCCGAGCACGAACTCCTCCGTGACGCTTCCGATGCCGCCGTTGCCGGCAACGAGCGCCTTGGTTACATACATAGGGCTGGTGCCGATATCGCCGTACACCACGCCCAGCGTGACGAGCATCGCCGAGATGCTCACAGGAATCGCAGCGTGCGAGGCTGCCTCCTTGGCCTTTTGTTCCATAAGCCGGTTTCCTCCCAACTTTAATGTTCGAAGGGATTATAGGTAATCGGCCCATGTTTTAATGCACTGTTTTCCCAGCTAGATAAAGATTTATACAGTCTTTAGGCTACCGCGGCGATATGGAATGTGACAAAGGGACTGTCCCTTTGTCGCATCGCCGCATTCGTTACTTGCCGAGCCAGTTTTTGAACCACCACTCCATGGAACGGCTCATCTCGGCCATAAAGGGGCTCGTGTGCTTGCGGGTGTAGATATCCACCACGCGCTCGCCTACCTCGCGGGCATGCGGACGGAACATCGCGTCCATCTCGGCCACCTGCGCGTCCATGGTCGCAGCATCGGCGCGGCAGTAGCGCTCCTCGTGCACCAGGTTCACCACGGGATGCGCAATAGCCGGGCGCTCCTTGCGGGGCGTGCCGATGATGAGCATCGACAGCGGCATGGTATAGGGCGGCAGATCGAGCAGCTCGGCAACTTCCTCGGCATTCTCGACGATATCACCGATATAGCAGCTCCCCAGGCCCAGAGCCTCGGCGGCAACCACGGCGTTTTGCGCGGCGATCACGGCGTCCTGGGCCGCGATGGCAAAGTCGCCCAAACCCGGCGCGCGGCGGGGCGCCTTACCCGTGCGCTCTACAAACTCGGGCTCAAAGCAGCCCACGTGCTCAAACAGATCGATCCACTTGGCATAATCGACCACAAATATTAGTGCCCAGGGCGCCTTGGCGATCATGGGCTGGTGATCGCACAGGTCGGCGAGGCGGTCCAGCGTAGCCTGCTCGCGAATGCTTACGATGGAATACATCATCATGGCGCCTGCCGACGGCGCACGGCTCGCCGCATGCAGAATCGCCGCCCGCTGCTCGTCGGTCACCGCCACGGGGCGGTCGTCGTCATCACGCGCAAAGACACGCGTGGAGGAACGGTGCTCCAACGTGTCCAGCACCGCATTGCCCGTCGTCTCGACCGGATAACCGTTCGTATCCACAGCCTTGGTGCAAACCTGCTCGTTCATCGCCTCATCCTCGCTAATTCTTTAAGAAGCCTTTACGTTTCCGTGTAATTCCCGTCCATTATCGCGCAGGTCGCCACTACATTGCGCCACACCGCCACACGTGCGCGTTAATATGGCTGGTTGTTGTGCGCAGACACCAATTGCAGCGCATATCTTGGTAACAATCGGGTAAACCCCCGCTTTCGTACGTTTTAGTTTGTGAGGAGTCTCAGCATGTTCGCTGCCGCCATCTCGCTCGTCGGTCTTGCGGCGACCGTCTACCTTGTCTTGCGCGAGGCCAAGGCCATTCGCGCTCAGTCGGGCACCGTTGCCAAAAGCGCTCTTGGGTGGAGCGTCGCCTTTGGCCTGTTCCAGCTCTTTTTGACCGTCTGGGGCGCTATTGGCCTCGTCGCGCAGAACGAGCCGCTCGCCTTCGTGATGCTCATCCTGACCAACGCCATCCTCACCGGCTGCGCTTGGGCCAGCATCGCCCGCGACCGCATCGCCCCGCGCGTCTTTGCGTTCGCCGGGCCCGACGCCCCCGCCCCCACCGGCAAGCTCGCCCGCCTGCGCGGAGCCTTTGTGGGTAAACCGCTCGTCGCGGCCGTCTTGTGCCTGCTGCTCGCCGGCGTCTTTGCGCTGCTGGGTATGGAGGTCTCATCCAACCACGACTTTACCTGGGTCTACCCCCTGTGCATCCTGCTCGAGTGGGCCATCATCACCACGCTCATGGTCGGCCTGTTCTTCCTATTCCAGCGCCACGGCGCAGCTCCCGCCGTCCTGGCCTTCGCCCTCTTTGTCCTGGGCATTGCCGAGTTCTTCGTCATCACGTTTAAATCCATGCCCATCCAGCCGGGCGACCTTTCGGCCATCTCCACCGCCGCCGCGGTCGCCGGCAACGGCTACACCTTCTCGATCTCGCTGTTCTGCGTGCTGTCCATGGGCTTTACCGCCATCGCCATGCTGCTGTGCGAGTACGCCGGTCTGGTGGCACCGCACCGTCAGAAGGGCGCTGTCAATGCCAAGCGCATGCTGCTCACCAACCTGCTCGTCGCGGTGCTGTGCCTGGGCGGCGTGACCGCGCACGTCACGCTTATCGACTACTACAACACCCTCGGCATCACTGTCTACACCTGGCGCCCGCTCGAGAGCTACTGGCGCGAGGGCTACCTGCCCGCCTTTATTAGTGCAGCGCAGTCCATCAAGCCGCCCAAACCCGCCGACTACTCCGTTGACGATGCCAAGGCCACGCTCAAAAAGTACGCCAAGGCCTACGACAAGTCCGACGCAGCCAAGAGTGACGAGCGCACCGCCGCAAAGGAGCAGTTCGACAGCGAGAAGCCCACGGTCATCGCCATCATGAACGAGACCTTCTCGGACCTTTCAATCTATCAGGAGATGCGCGCCGGCTACGAGGGTCCGCAGTACTTTAAGAGCCTGTCCAACTGCCTCAGCCGCGGCAAGCTCTACGTGAGCGCCTACGGCGGCGGCACCGCCAATACCGAGTTTGAGTTTATGACCGGCAACTCCATGGCCAACCTGGGCTCGGGCGTGTACCCCTACACCATCTACAACATGGAGACGACCGGGAACCTGGCAGAGCAGTTCAAATCGCTCGGCTATTCCACCACGGCTATGCACCCCAACCACGCGACCAACTGGAACCGCGAGAACGTCTACAAGGACTTTGGTTTTGACCAGTTCCTGTCCATCAACGATTTCCAGGGCGCCGATACCCTGCGCGGCATGGTGACCGACCAGGCTACCTACGACAAGATTCTTGAGCTGCTCGACCAGAACGCCGATCCGCAGTTTATCTTCGACGTGACCATGCAGAACCACTCGGGCTACGACACGGGCCTGCTGCCGGTCGACAAGCAGATGCACCTGAACATCGACGCGACCGACCTGGACGCTAAGACCGTCGAGGACGGCACACTGTCCGATGTCGACGAGTATGTCTCGTGCATTGAGCAGTCCGACCAGGCGCTGCGCTACTTCCTCAACGCCTTGAGCAAGCTCGACCGCAAGGTGGTCGTGGTGTTCTGGGGCGATCACCAACCGTTCTTCCCATCCAAGTTCAACGATAAGTGGTTTACCGGCGAGGACGACGCCACCCACCAGGAGCGCTTGTGGCAGACCGACTACATCATCTGGGCTAACTACGACGTTGCCGGTTGCGACCAAACGAGTGAGGTCGACGATCTGTCCACCAACTACCTGTCCACGCAGCTTATGCAGCTGATCGGCGCACCGCTGACCGACTACCAGAAAGCGCACATGACGCTGCGCGAGTCGCTGCCCGCCATCAACTCCGTCGGCTACGAGGACGCCAGCCTGCGCTGGGCGCTCTCCTCCAACGTCACCGGTGACGACGCCGCCGCCGCAGCCGCCACCAAGGCGCGCGAGGATTACGCCAAGATGCAGTACTACGAGATGTTCCGCGACGGCAAGAACGTGTATACCGAGCACTTCCAGACCGAGGCCAACGAGACCGACCCCAACCTGGCGCCGGGTACGACCAAGATCAAGTAGCAACTAGCTGCGAGTTCATAACTGAAACGTCTGTCCGGGCGGAGGCATATAAGGTTCCCTGCTCGGACAGTCCTGCGCAAGACGGAGGCCACATTAAGTGGCCTCCTTTGCGTGCGGAACTCGCGATGAACCTTATATGCCTCCGCCTGGACAGACGCCTTGTTGTTGAAGCGCGGCTTGTCATGGGGGTATCCGCTGAACATATATAAGTCGAAGGCCACGTCATGTGGCCTTTTTTGTATCCGGAAAGCCCGACCCACGCTCAATACATCCAGCGGACGCATTGAGCGTGTCGTCCAGGACGGTCTCGTCATCGGGGTGATGGAAAATGTCACCCCAAATGCTTGCCACGGTTGCGCCCGCGAGTGTCAAGAAAAGCCTCGAGGATTTCGAGGCTTTCACTTCTATATTATTTCGCACGCACGACAGCGGTAGGTCTACTCGCCCAGCACGGCCTTCTTGGCGGCTGCGGCCATGTTGTCCAGGTCCTCCTTGGTGGGATGGTCCTTCGCGGCAACCCAGTTGTCGAGCAGCATCTTATAGCGCGCGTTTTCGGGTTCTTGCTCAAGCATCGCCTCGTAGCGCTGCTTTACAGCGGGACCCATCTTGCCCTGGCACATAGCCCAGCCTACAAGCTCGGCATCCTCGGCCAGATTTGAGCTCACGCGATCGATAATCTGCCTAAAGTACTCCTCGCTGGCGCCAAAACCGCAGGTGCCAAACAGAAAGACGCGCTTGCCGTGCAAGGCGGAGAGCAACGCCGCGACCGAAGGCGTGCACGCGCCCTTGTCGCACCAAAAACCAACAAGCACCGTGTCGGCCGCGCAGGCGCCCTGTGCCTCGAGCGCAACCTGACCTGCATCCGCATCGTCGCTCAACGCCGCGGCATGGACAAACTCAACACCCGCAGCCTGCAGAGCGCGCTTGATCGCGCCCGAAACCATCCTGGTATTACCGCTCTTGCTGTTAACCACCAAAGAGCATGTCATAGTCACGTTGCCTCGTTTCCCCCGAAACTCGAGCCATTAATGCAGTTTATTAGATGAATATCTTAGTACTAACGACGCAGATGTAAACCACCGTCTGTCGATTGGCGACGCAGACGACATTTTTGGACAGATTTCGAACAGTATGTACTTCGGATTGAAACCGCCGCAGAACGTTTCACGAATGGCCGAAAAACTGTTTCACAAAACGCCGTCAAATTGTGTCACGTAGTATCGTCAAAATGTTTCACGCGCTGGTAAAACGCTATATAACAAGATCGCTCTATGGGACAAACAAACCTGATTAATTTGCCCCACGGGCTTGCTCACTGGGCGAATTGGCTGCGGTAGAGTTCGGCGTAGAAACCGCCTGCCGCTAGCAGCTCGTCGTGCGTGCCGCGCTCGATAATCTGGCCGTCGCGCATCACCAGAATGCAGTCGGCGTTGCGGATGGTGCTCAGGCGGTGCGCCACGACAAAGCTTGTGCGACCGGCCATGAGCTCGTCGAATGCCGCCTGCACCTGCAGCTCGGTACGCGTATCGATGCTCGACGTTGCCTCGTCCAGCAGCAGAATCGCCGGATCGGTGAGCATAACGCGCGCAATGCACAGCAGCTGTTTTTGACCCTGGCTAAACGTGCCGCCGTCCTCGCCGATGACCGTATCGTAGCCGCCTGGCAGCTGCACGATAAACTTGTGCGCGTGCGCGTGCTTGGCAGCTTCGATAACCTGCTCGCGCGTGGCGTCGGGACAGCCGTAGGCGATGTTTTCGGCCACGGTGCCCTCGAACAACCAGGTATCTTGCAGCACCATGCCAAAGGCGCGGCGCAGGCTTGCGCGCGTGTAGCCACGCGAAGACCGGCCATCGACTGCGATGCGACCGGCATCGATATCGTAGAATCGCAGCAGCAAATTGATGAGCGTCGTCTTGCCGCAGCCCGTAGGGCCAACGAGGGCAAAGCGCATGCCGGGCTTGGCCTCGATGCAGATATCCTGCAGCAGCTTGCGGTCGGGCACGTAGCTAAAGTCCACATGCTCAAAGGTCACCTCACCCTGCGGGGCGGCAAGTTCCACGGCATCCGCCGCATCGGGCTCCTGCTCGCGCGCATCGAGCAGCGCAAACATGCGGCGCGCCGAGGCATACGCCGTCTGGATCTGCGTAATGACGTTGGTGACCTCGTTGAACGGCTTGGTGTACTGGTTGGCATAGGACAGGAAAATCTGCACGCCGCCCACCGTGAGCGCAGCGGGCACGCCCGTGATCACGCCCACGCAGCCAATCACGGCGACCACGGCATAGATGATGTTGTTGATAAAGCGCGTACCGGGGTTGGAAAGCGAGCCCATAAACTGTGCGCGTTCACCTGCCGTATAGAGCTCGGCGTTGAGGGCGTCGAAGCGCGCTTGGGCGTTCGGGCCGTAGGCAAACGCATCCACCAGTTTTTGCTCGCCCACATACTCCTCGATATGGCCACCGAGCTGCCCTTGAATACGCTGCTGTGCCGTAAAGCTTTTGTTGGAGAGCTTGGCGATAGCACCGGCTGCAAAAATGGAAAGCGGCGTGACGAGTACCACCACGAGCGTCATGGTCAGGTTGATGGAAAGCATAAACGCGAGCGTGCCCACGATGGTAATAACACCGGTGAAGAGCTGCGTGAAGCCCTGCAGCAGACCGTCGCCCACCTGGTCGACGTCGTTGACCACGCGACTCATAAGGTCGCCGTGGGCATGGCTGTCGATAAAGCTGAGCGGCATGCGGCTGAGCTTGTCGCTCGCCTCCACGCGCATGTCGCGCACCGTCTCGTAGGACAGGCGGTTGACGCAATAGCCCTGCAGCCACTGGAAAGCCGCAGCACCTACCACGACGAGCGCGAGCTTGGTGACAAGCGGCAGCAGCGCGTCGAAATCCACCTGCCCGGCAGCAACGATCAGGTCGATGCCCTCGCCGATGAGAATAGGCGTGTAAAGCTGCAGAATCACCGAGATGGCGGCACTCACAAACGACGCTACAAACGAAATGCGGTGCGGACGGACATAGCCCAGCAGGCGGCGGGTCACCGCGCCGGCGGGATAGCGCTCGGGATCGCCGGGCTGGCGCGGACCGTCGCCCAGGTCGTTGAGGCTATCGTTGCCGGACACGTTGGCCGTCATCGTGGCGACCGAACCGGAGGAAGTGTACGGATTCATTTAGCAGCCCTCCTTTGCGCAGACGGATACGGGAGCGGTCGGGGCGGACGCGGGCGCCGCACTCCCCTGCTGGCCCTCGAGCTCCTCGCGGCGCAGCTGCGACTGGCAAATCTCGCGATAGAGCTGGCAGGTCGCGTAGAGCTCATCGTGCGTGCCCAGGCCCGCGACCGAGCCGTGGTCGAGCACGCAGATCATGTCGGCGTCGCGCACGGTCGAAACGCGCTGGCTCACAATGACCGTAGTCAGCGGCAGACCGCCCTCGGCAGCGCCGCGCATGCTGCGCTCGCGAATGGCGTGACGAAGCGCCGCATCGGTCTTAAAATCGAGCGCCGAGGCGGAGTCGTCCATAATCAGGATCTGTGGCGAGCCCACCAGGGCACGCGCAATGGTCAGGCGCTGGCGCTGACCGCCGCTGAAGTTCTTGCCGCCCGCCTCGACCGGGGCGTCGAGCCCCTGCGGTTTGTTACGCACGAACTCGCTGGCCTGCGCCATATCGAGCGCCGTCCACAGCTCCTCATCGGTTGCCGACTCGTCGCGCCAGGTCAGGTTGCTGCGGATGGTGCCGCTCACCAGCGACGCGCGTTGCGGGACGGTCGCAACCACACGGCGCAGCTGATCGAGTGGCCAGGTGCGCACGTCGGCACCCATTACGCTCACGCTGCCGGTGCTCGCGTCGTACAGGCGCGAGATAAGCGAGACGAGCGTGGACTTGCCGCTGCCCGTGCCGCCGATAATACCGAGCGTTTTGCCCACCGGCAGTTCCAGGGTCACATCGCTCACGGCATTTGCCGCGCCCGCGCCAAACGAAAAGCTCGCATGGTCAAAGCTCAGCGCAGGGACTGGAGCAGCGCCACCCGCCAGTTCGCTCGGCTCGGGCAGCGCGACCGGCTGGTTGCCCTCGTCGGTGATGCTCGGCTCACAATTGAGTACCTCGTTGATACGCGAAGCACTCGCGCTCGCCTTGGTAAAGACCACGACCAGGTTGGCCACGTAGACGATAGAGGTGAGGGTCTGCGTCATGTAGTTCACAAAGGCCATGACCTGGCCCTGCGTGAGCTCGCCCACGTTGACCTGGATGCCGCCCACCCACAGGATGGCGCACACGCCCAGGTTCATCACAAGAAACGTGACGGGGTTGAGAATCGACGAGAGCTTGCCCACCGCGATGGCGGTATGGGCCTGGTCGTCGGCGGCTTGGGCAAAGCGCTCGCGCTCGTGGTCTTCGCGCACAAACGCACGGACCACGCGGGCGCCCGAAAGACCCTCACGGCAAATGAGCGCGATGCGGTCGAGCTTTGCCTGCAGCTGCTTGTAATACGGAATGCAGCGCGCCATGACAAACCAAAACACCAGGCCGATGGCGGGCGTGCAGATCAAAAAGATCACGCCAAGCTTAAGGTCGATGGCAAGGGCCGCGACCATGGAACCCACCGCCAGAAAGGGCCAGCGGATGAGCATGCGTACGCCCAGCGCCACGGCAAGCTGCACCTGGTTGACGTCGTTGGTGATGCGGGTGATGAGCGACGGCGTGCCAAAGCGGTCGAGTTCGGCATAGCTCAGCTTATTGATGTGCTCGTAGAGCGCGCCGCGGATATCGGTGCCCATGCCCTGCGAGGTCAGCGCGGCCATCTTTTGGCAGACAAGCGTAAACGAGATGCCGATCACGGCCATGGCGCCAAGCAGCATGCCGTAGTGGACGACAGCGTTGACATCGTGCGCGCCAATACCCCTATCGATCATCTGGGCAATCACCAGCGGCGTCAGCAGGTCAAAGATCACTTCGATCAGCTTGCACGCAGGACCAATCACCATATACCGGCGAAACTTACCACCAAAACGCCTGAGCAGCTCAATCATGTATAGGCGCTCCCTATCATCATCCACATTCAATTCGAACCATGATAGTACCGCCACCCCAAAAGAAGCGTAAACAACTCGTCATTTCTAATGGGATTCGGTTTCCAAAGAAGCGGAAAGGCACGCGCACGCCCAGCCAGTGTCGGGTCGACCGCTTGGTATACTTACATTAGTGCTACCAAGTTAGTCGCCGACCCTTGAAATGAGGTGCCGAGATGAACGACATTCTCGCAAGAAGAGCAAGACGAGCAACTATGGGCATCGCCCTTTCCGCGGCACTTGTCGCGGGAATCGCCCCCGTAACGGCGATCGCGGCAGAAACCAGTTCCCCCACCGGTGCGGCCGTTTCGCAGACGAGCGCCGCCAACGGCAATTCGGGCGCCCCGCAGACAGAAGACGCGGCCGCCGCAAAAGAAAAAGCGTATGCAGCCATGCAGGAAGCGCTCAAAAACCTCGAGGCCGCAAAAGACGCCGCAAGTCCCGAGAAAATTGCGAGATTCAATGATGACATTGCCCGTTTTCAAGAGCTCCGCGACAAGATGGCGGCGCAAGCCGTCGAAGAGAGGGAACTCCTTCCCACCATGCAAGCGGACATCGATGCAGCCCAAGCCAAATACGACGGGGCCATCAACCGGGTAAGCGAGCTCCAAGCAGAATTAGACAAGAAACTTGAGGTGCTTAAGGCACTCGAAGCGCTCGGCGACGAGGAGCTTGTCGAAACTGTTAAACAGCAAATAAAGCAGTTGCGCCAAGAGATCGTAACGGCAAAAGCGCGAGTTGACTTTTGCGAAATGGAGCTCCGCGAGGTCAAGGGCCGCCTCGAAAGGCAGGAAAGACAAGTTAATGACTGTGAACGTGCTGCAGAGAAGTATAAAGCCCATACCGACCAGTTCATAGCCTGGCGAGATGCGCTCCTCGACAATTTGAAAAAAGCGCAAACGGCCTATGACGACGCCTGCAAGGCATACGAAGAGGCGAAAGCCGCGGCAGACAAGGCCACCTCGCCCGAGATAACGCAACCGACCGAGACGACGCCTCCCTCCAACTCGGCGCAACCGGCCGAGGCGACACAGCCCACCGGCTCGTCCGCGACCGGCAAAAATACCCCGCCAAGCTCCACCAAGCAGGCGAACTTGAGCAGCGGCAAGCAAGCAGATACGACCGCCGGCAAGCTCGCGAACACGGGCGACGCAGCGCCGAGCGCAATCGCACTCGCAGGAATCGCCGCCGCAGGCCTCGGAATAACCGCCACAGCCACACGCCGCCTCAAGAACTCAAAATAGCCGACAGAGCATATCGCCTTCGCCAATCTACAAGCCCAGAGACAAAAAGGGCCCGTTTCCCCAACCCAGGGAAACGGGCCTCTTTACTTGTAAAAACAAATGGTAATGCCATTGTCTCTTGAAGCACATCGCCACCGCGCTCCAAACAACACCAACGAGCAGCATTCCTTAAGGGATAGATTTAATTAGGCTAACGCGCCTTTACGGGTGATTTTTGGACGAAGTGGTCCCGGTGCCGGCGGGCTGTTTGGTAGTCGAGCGATCCCGCAGGCAAAGCCGAGGACCAGCGAGACACCAAACACTTCGCCGCCTCCTGGACCGCGTAGCCATCGATGTTTTGGCAAAGCCAGCGAGCGCCACCCAGAGCGAACAAGTTGGCATGAAAAAGGCAAGGCATAGACCTTCTGGTCATGCC
>USHA01000010.1 GCA_900554325.1 uncultured Collinsella sp. | reverse complement strand
GCGCCGAATGCTCGCCATCGAAATTTATCGATGGCCTATTTCAGACTGTAATGGGGAGTTTTCGAATCCGCCCGGGGGCACCAGGGAATATGACGGCGTCGCGTGAGCGGCGCCGTTTTTGGTTAGTGGGGGCCGACGGCAGATTCGGGCCGTCGACGCTCGCGTCACCAATCGCGTCATTCGAATCGGCGCTGGGAATTCAGTGCTTTTCCTCATGCAAGTATCTTCCATCTTGCGTCGCCGTCAGCCGTGAGCGGTCGATTTTTACCGATAAACGGCAAATTAATTCAGAAAAAATCAGGTAATTTCAAGAATGGTCAAACTTGATTAACAGCAAAACCACAAGGTAGATGGCTTTATACGGTGAAAAACTCTGACACAATGAGAAAAAGAGTGAAAAATACTGATTGAAAATGAACTTATGTGGCAGTAATCTACATGTCACAGGGTAAGCCCCGGCGCGCAGGCGGCGGCCCTTATCGAATTACGGATATAGATCAGGTGCTCGAACGGGCAGAAACGATCAAGGACGAAGGTAAAGGACGTAGAAGCATGAAGCTTGCAACTCGTATCAACTCCTATTTTCGCGATGGCGACAAGAATCTTGATCGCGTGTTCGCGGAGTTCCAGAGCGTGGGCCTCACGCACGTCGACCTCAACTACCCCGAGCACTGCACAGGTGTCACGGCTGAGGACATGGCCGCCAAGCTCGCAGCTCACGACCTGCAGCTGAACGGCTGCGCGCTGCGCTTCCGCAACGCCTTCCTCAACGGTGACCTGGGCAATGCCGATGATGCCCTTGCCGCGGAAGCCCTTGAGCTCTGCTACGAGGCGTGCGACTACTGCCGCACTGCCGGTGGCAACACGGTGACCATCTGGCTCGGCCACGACGGCTTTGACTACAGCTTCCAGATCGCCTACGCTCGCGTCTTCGACCAGCTCGTAGCCGCATTCCAGAAGGTTTGCGACTACGCGCCCGACCTCAAGATCTCGATTGAGTACAAACCCTACGAGGAGCGCGCGTACGCGTTCATCGACTCCATGGGTATGACCGGCATGATTCTCAACGCTGCAGACCGCCCGAACCTGGGCGTCACGCTGGATTACTGCCACATGCTCATGAAGCACGAGAACCCTGCCATGGCCGCCGACCTGTTCGGCCGCGAGGGCAAGCTCTACGGCATTCACCTAAACGACGGCAACGGTCGCTTCGACGATGGCCTTATGATTGGTACGTCCACGCCGGTGAAGACCCTCGAGTTCCTCTACTACGTGAAGAAGCACGGTTACGACAGCGCAATCTACTTCGACACGTTCCCGGTCATCGAGCCCGCTGCCGGCGAGGCTGCACAGAACGACCAGATGATCCATCTGCTCAACGACGCCATCGAGGCCGTAAGCATGGAGAAGATCCAATCCGTTATCGATGCAAACGACGCGATTAAGGCAGCCGAGCTTGTCCGCGAGCTCTTCTGCGCAATGGGGAGGTAACCAATGAAACGCGACTGGAACGCGATGGCTCAGGGGATTCTGGACGCCGTCGGTGGTCCCGAGAACATCTCGGGCATGACGCACTGCGCGACGCGCCTGCGCCTCAATCTCAAAGACGACGCGGCTTGCGACGACGCTGCGGTCAAGGAAGTCGAAGGCGTTGTGAACACGCTGAACAAGGCCGGTCAGTACCAGGTTCTCATCGGCACTGAGGTCCCGAAGCTGTACGAGAAGTTTGAGCCGCTGGTCAAGGGTTCGGGCGTGGAAATCTCCGCTGCTACCAAGGACGAGGGCGAGAGCATCGTCAGCCAAGTCTTCTCCGCGATCTCCGGCATCTTTGCCCCGCTGCTGCCCGCCATGGCCGGCTCCGGTATCCTGCGCGGCTTCGTTATCCTGGCCGCCCAGCTCGGCATCATCGCTGAGGGCACGGGTACCTACACCATCCTGTACACCCTGGCCATGAGCGTGTTCTACTTCCTGCCCGTGCTGCTCGGCTTCTCCGCCGGCAAGCGCTTCGGCGCGAGCCCGTACCTGTCGGCGCTGCTCGGCGCGTGCCTGCTCTACCCGGACTTCATCGCCCTCATGGGCGACGCGGGCAACGGCGCCATGACGGACTTCTTCGGCATCCCCGTGGTTCTCATGAACTACAACTCCACGGTTATCCCTGCCATCTTGTCTGTCTGGGTCTACTCGTACCTGTACAAGTGGCTCGATGAGCACGTTTCCGAGATGCTCAAGCTCGTCGTGCTGCCCGCCATCTCCCTGATCGTTATGGTTCCGCTCACCATGCTCGTCATCGGTCCCCTGGGCGTCTACGCTGGTGAGGCCATCGCCTTCGTGGTCAACTGGCTGATCGAGCGCAGCTCCGTGTTCGCCGGCGTGCTGGTTGGCGGCGGCTGGTCCGTGCTGGTGTCCATGGGCATCCACTGGGCCGTGAACCCCATCATGATCAACAACATCGCTCAGAACGGCTTCGACTACATCTGCCCCTTCACCTTCGCCTGCAACTTCGCCGTTATCGGCTGCGCCTTCGGCGTGTTCCTCAAGGCCCGCGACCAGAAGCTCAAGAGCTTCGCGATGACCGGTGTCGTATCGATCGCCCTGTCCGCCATCATCGAGCCCACGCTGTTCGGTATGCTCGTGAAGAACAAGAAGGTCTGGCTTGCGCAGATCATCGGCGGTGGCGTCGGCGGCGCGTTCCTCGGTATCATGAAGGTCGTCACCACTGCGTTCACCTTCGGTTCCGTCACTACGTTCCCGGCTTTCGTGAGTTCCGACCCCATGAACTTCGCTTGGGCTATGGTCGGCATGCTCATTTCCGCCGTCGTGGCCGGTGTTCTTGCCTTCGCCTTCACCGGTAAGGAGGATCAGCTCGCCTAAGAGCCCCGGATGCGCCGCCTCTCCTAGGGTCGTTCTCTTCGCTTGAAGAGCGTCGCGCTTACGCGAGGTGTGTCAACCTCGTTCAAATTGTGAACGAGAGGGTAGGTCAATCGATTAAGCGGTCGTCATCGCAACAGGTGGCGGCCGCTATTCTGCTTGTGCGTTACACTTTTCGAAAAGAAATGAACGAGCGTGAAGCAGAGTGGTTTGGAGAGGTTCCCAATATGATTCCGTATGAGCGCCAGGAGCGAATTGTAGAGTGCCTGCAGAAGTCGGGCCTCGCGAGGATTTCCGAGCTGCAGGAGGAGCTGCCGGGCGTCTCTATTTCGACGCTACGTCGCGACCTCAAGGAGCTGGAGGCGCTTGGCAAGGTTGAGCATCTTTCGGGCGGCGCGGTGAGGCTCCTCTCGGCTGTCCACGAGGTGAGTATCTCGACGCGTTCGGGCCTACACGGGAGTGAGAAGGAACAGATTGCCCAAGTCGCCTTGCGTTTTGTTGAGGACGGGGACACGCTCTACTTGGACTCGGGTTCCACCTGCACGGCGCTGCTGCGTCTGCTGCTCGACCGCGACGTGACAATTTACACGACGGATGCCTCGGCGTGCCTGATTAAGAGCGAGACGCGCGCCCAGCTCATCGTGGTGGGTGGCGAGTTCAACTATGTGAACTCCTCGTTCTGCGGTTCTATGACCGAATCGATCCTGCGCGATCTGTACTTCGATAAGGCGTTTATCGGGACCAACGCGATTGACGAGGACCGCGGCGTCATGACGCCCTCCTACGTTGAGGCGGCGAAGAAGCGCATCGTGCGCGAGAATTCGAATAAGGCGTACGTGCTGTGCGACAGCTCGAAGTTCCATCAGTTCTCGAATGTTCGCGCGTTTGGGTTCGATGGTGTGTCGATTATCGCGGAGTCCTATGACGAGAAGATCGCCCAGTGCGCGCGCCTGATCACGCCTGGAGCGTAGGGGGTCCGGGCTCAGGTCTGCGGATTGCGGCCCCTGGCTGCTGCTGTCCGCGTAGCGGGATTTCTTCCTAGGGAATACGACAGCGTTTCGTGGTGCGGGCTCCTGCATGATACCAGCTAGATAGGCAAATATGGCAACGTTGTGAATCTGGAAAAGCCTGCAGGTTAACAACGTGGTTAAACGATTAATCAGCCAGACTGTAGATAAAGGTTAAACGATTAATTACCACCGAGTAGATAATCACCGAGCAGATAAGGAGTTCACTATGCTGCTCTGCCCCAGTCTCATGTGCGCCGACTACGGCAATCTGCGTGCGACCGTCGAGGATCTCGACGCCGCCGGCATCGACATCTTCCATTGCGACGTGATGGACGGCAGTTTCGTTCCCAATTTCGCCATGGGTCTCGAAGACATCAAGGCCGTGCGAGCTGCCACCAACAAGCTCGTCGACGTGCACCTTATGGTCGAGAATCCTGCCAGCAAGGTTGAACTTTTCGCCTCCGCCGGCGCGGACATCATCTATATCCATCCGGAGTCCGAGCGTTACGTGGTCAAGACACTCGCCGCGATTAAGTCCCTCGGCAAGAGCGCCGGTATCGCCGTGAACCCCGACACCTCTATCTCCGAGATCGAGGAGATGTTGAACCTCTGCGATTACGTGATGGTCATGACGGTGAATCCGGGTTTTGCCGGTCAGAGCTTTATCGAGTTCACGAACGACAAGGTGCGTCGCCTTGCCGCGCTGAAGGAACGCTTTGGCTTCAAGCTCATGATCGACGGCGCCTGCTCGCCCGAGCGCGTGCGCGACCTGTCCGCCATTGGCGCGGACGGATTTATCCTGGGCACCAGTGCGCTGTTTGGCAAGGACGCTGGTTACGAGGAGTGTCTGCGCCGTTTGCGCGCCGGCGAGGTGTATTAGAAGCGGAACGGCGAATTAGGACGGATTGAGCGCGCGGCATGCGCGAATGGTTCTTATGGAAAGGGGTCTCTTTTGAAGATCGGTATTGGAAACGACCACGTCGCAGTCGAGTACAAGGAAGCCATCACGGCGTATATCCAGGAGAAGTACGGCTACGAAGTCGTGAACTTCGGTACGGACAGCACCGAGCGCTTTGACTATCCCATCGCGGGTGAGGCCGTGGCGGACGCTGTCATGTCCGGCGAGGTTGATCGCGGTATCGTTATCTGCGGTACGGGTGTGGGCATCTCGCTTGCCGCCAACAAGGTGCGCGGTATCCGTTGCTGCACCTGCTCTGAGCCGTATTCCGCTCGCCTGTCGCGCGAGCACAACAACACCAACATGCTCGCATTTGGTGCTCGTGTGGTAGGCATCGAGCTGGCCAAAATGATTGTCGACGCCTGGCTCACCGGCGAGTTCGAGGGCGGCCGTCACCAGCGACGCATCGATATGATTCGCCAGATCGAGGCTCGTCAGCTCGTACGTGCGGAGGAAGCACGCGGCTGGTAGCGGAAAAGCCCGTCACCCGTGTGGTGGCGGGCTTTTTGCATGTCGCGCGTGGGATAGAGCACATGCGAGAGAAAAACGCGGCTATTCGCTGCCCGCTGTCTAGCTGCTCGCGCGTTGCACGAGCTTAACGGGGACAAGCGTCTCCATCTCGGGCTCTTCGCCGCGCAGCAGGGCGAGCAGGGCCTGACATCCCTCGTGCGCGAGGCGCTCGGGGAAGCGGCGGATGGTGCTGATTTGCGGTGTCGGAAGCTGCGCGTAAACGGAATCGTCGAAGCCGATGAGACGGACGTCTTCGGGTACGCGCTTGCCGGCGGCAACGAGCGCACGCAGCGCGCCCACGGCTGCGTGGTCGCTATGGGCGAAGACGCCGTCGACGGGGCAGCCCGTGGAGAGGAAGTCGGTCACGAGCTCTTCCGACTCGATGATGCTCGGCTGCTTACCCGAGACAAACAGCTGGTAGTCGCGGCGTAGCGGCATTCCGTGCGCGGCGAGCGCCCGCTCGTAGCCCATCTGGCGCTCGTTGCCGGGGTAGTTGGCGGTAAAACTCGAGATGCTCAGGATGTCCTTGCAGCCGCGCTCGATGAGGTGCTCGGTCGCCATGTAGCCACCGCCGATATTGTCGGAGCCCACGTGTGGGAAACCGAGGTCGTTTTCGGGCGCACGGTCGATGCAGACCACGGGGATTCCGTGGGGGACGAACTCGCCGTCGAGCCTGCGCAGGCCGGAGATACAGATGATACCGTCGGCCTGCTTGCTTGCCAGCGTGCGGAAGTAGTCACGCTCGCGGGCGGGGTCATTGGCGCTGTTGCAAACAAAGACCGAGTAGTCCTCGGTTGCCAGCTCGCGCTCCACATGCAGGGCGATCTTGGAAAAGAAGTCGTTGGAGATGTCCGGCACGATCATGCCGATGGTCCGGGACTGGGCCATACGGAGGCTCTTCGCCGCCATGTTCGTGACGTAGCCGTATTCCTTTAGGGCGGCTTCCACGCGTTTGCGGGTGTCTTCGGAAAAACGGCCGCTGCCGTTGATGACGTGGGAGACCGTGGCGACGGATACGCCGGCCGCGACGGCAATCTGGCGCATGGATGGGCGCTTGCCTGGTGTGGGCATGGGGCCTCCTGCTGCTTTCGGGTGGTTAACAGATTAACCGAGATTGTAGCGCATGCACGATGCCGTAATGGGTCGCTTCGAAGTCGTTTTGTCGCGCTCGGTCTGCACCTTGGATAAGAAGGAGTTCGTCGAGCACTCCGATCCGGAGCGCACGCGCGCCAACATCCCGCTGTTCCAGCAGGGCATCATGATACAGCAGCTCAACTCCGAGAAGCTCGTGGTCGAGACCATGGTGAAGTTCTGCGGCTAGTAATTACTGCATTACATATTCTGTTGTCACCTGGGAGGCTTGTTTTTGCGGGCCTCTTTGTGTTGCTATGGAGCCCTGGCCTGTCGATAAACAAAGCGCCCGCTTGCCGGGGAGCAAGCGGGCGCTTCTGAGCGAATATGTTTGCGGCCATAGCCGCTGCAGGTGATGGGTTGTCGACTAGTTAGTCGTCGTGCCGGAATCGTCACCCGAGGTGGAGCCAGAAAGTGCGACCGTCAGCGTAATCGTGCTGTCGGTGGACTGCTTTCCAGTGGGGGAGACGCCCGTAACGGTTGCATCCTCGTTACCGCTTACGGGATTGCCGTTCTGGTCACAGAAGCCAATGTTATAGAAACCGGCGTTGTTGAGCGCGGTAACGGCGGCGGAAATGCTCTTGCCGTACAGGTTGCCCGGGACGGTGGCCTTGCCGGACTTCTTGGCGATGACGACGGTAATCGTGGCGCCGGGCTTCTGCTTGCCGCTGGGGTTCCAGCTGATCACGGTGCCCTCGGTAACCGAGTCGTTCTCCTGGTAGCTCACGTCGACACCAAAGCCTGCCATATCGAGGGCGTTGCGCGCCTGGGCCTCGGTCATGTCGGTCAGGTCGGGGACGGACGTGGTATCCGGGCCGCTCGAGACCTTGTACGAGATGGTCGTGCCCTTCGCGACTTCCTTACCGGCTTCGGTGCCCTGCTCAAAGACCTGGCCCTCATCAGCCTCGTTGGCCTCCTCGGAGGCGTTGCCCTTCAGGCCAACGCTTGCCAGTGCGGCTTCTGCTTGGTCCTTGGTCAGGCCGAGGAGCTGCGGAACCTCAACCTTCTCGGAGGGCTTAGGGCCCTTGGAGATTACCAGGTTCACCCTCGTGCCCTTGGCCTTCTTGGTGTTGCCGTTGGGGGTCTGCTCAGCGACCTTTCCCTCGTCGACATCGTCGTTGTAGCTCTGGTCGACGGTGCCAACCTCAAGGCCGGCTTCCTTGATCAGCTCAATAGCGGTTTCCTGGTCCTTGCCCAGCACGTCGGGCACCGTGACCTGTTCGCCACTGAACATGCCCGTGGCAAAGGCCACTACAACGCCAATCACGGCGACGGCGGCAATCACGGCGGCGATGATCTTGTTCTTGTTGGACTTAGGCTTCTCGACCTCGTAGGAGCCCGTGGAGCCCGAGACAGCGCTACGGGCGGTGTTTTGACCGCTCACGCCCGAGACGGGACGAACCATTGCGCGTGTTGAGTCGGAAAGCTCGCGGGTCTTGGTGGCACCCAGGTCGCCGGCGGCACCGATGATACGCGTGGGCTCCGAGACGTTGACGGCGCGGCCGGACAGGTAGCTGTTGAGTACTTGGCGCAGCTCGTCGGCCGTCTGGAAGCGGTTTGCCGGGTCCTTCTCCATGCACTTGAGGATGATGCGCTCCAGGTCGGCATCGACGCCGGAGTTGATCTGGCTCGGCGGGATGGGGAGCTCGTTGACCTGCTTGAGCGCGACCGAGATGGCGTCGTCGCCGTCAAAGGGTACGCGGCCGGTGGCGCACTCGTACATGACGACACCCAGTGAGTAGATATCTGAGGTAGGACCGAGGTCCTGGCCGCGGGTCTGCTCGGGGCTTACATAGTGGGCGGTGCCCAGCACGTTGTTATCCTGCGTGAGGTGGCTGTTCTTGGCGCGTGCGATGCCAAAATCCATTACCTTGATGTTGCCGTCGGGCAGCACCATGATGTTTTGCGGCTTGATGTCGCGGTGGATGATCTCGTGCTTGTGTGCGACCGAAAGCGCGGAGCTGATCTGCGAGCCGATCTGCGCGACCTTCTTGGGATCGAGGGCGCCGTGGCTCTTGATGCCGCTCTTAAGGTCGGTACCGCGCAGGTACTCCATGACGATGTAATAGGTGTCGCCGTCCTTGCCCCAGTCGTAGACGCCTACGATATAGGGGGAGGACAGGCCGGCAGCTGCCTGGGCCTCCTGCTTAAAGCGTGCGGCGAAGGTTGCGTCGCCGGCATACTGCGGCAGCATGATCTTGACGGCAACCGTGCGGTCGAGGACCTGATCCTGTGCACGGAAGACGGTCGCCATGCCGCCTGTTCCCACCTTATCCTTGAGGAGGTATCTTCCCCCGAGGACCCTCTGTTCCATTCCTGCTCCTAACATAACTATTCGCTCAACGATGTGTGTAGTACCAAATGTGTGGCCGCTGGAGCCGTGTGGCGCGTTGCCGCTAGCTCATCGGCCGCGGCGTGCCCCAAGTATCCGCTTTGATCACGGGCATCACGCTCCCTGTGCGGCGAGCGCCGCGGTCAGGACGATGCCGGCAATCTTGGCCGCCTCGACGTCGTGCTTGTCGTAATCCTCCAGGGCCACCGAGATGGCAACCGTGGGTGAATCGTAAGGTGCAAAGCCAACAAACATAGAGTTGACGTTGGTGCCGCCGGTCTCGGCCGAACCGGTCTTGCCGGCAACCTTGACGCCCGGAATCTGGGCATCGGTGCCGGTACCGGACTGGACGACGGCGAGCATGGCCTGCTTGACCTGATCGGCGGTGGTAGAGCTGACAGCCTGGCCCAGCGAGCGGGACTGCGTGGTCTTAACCACGGTCCCGTCCGGGGCGAGTATCTGGGACACAAAGAACGGGTCCATGATCACGCCGCTGTTGGCGATGGCGGCGGCAATCACGGCGTTTTGCATGACGGTGGTCTGCGGGCCGGGCGTGTGGTCCATGCCGACAGGCTGGCCGGCGCCGGCCCAGGCGGTCTCCCACTCGGTCATAAGCGACGGGTCGGCCATGATGGAAGCTGCGGTGGTCAGATCCTGACCGAGCTTTTGGCCGTAGCCAAAGGCGTTGGCAAACTGGACGAGCGAGTTGGCGCCGACCTCGTTGGCCACCTGGCCAAAGACGACGTTAGACGACACGGCGAAGGCCTGCTGCAGGCTGATGGTGCCGTAGCTTTCGTTGGCGGAGTTGGTGACCGGCGCGTTGCCGATGTCCATGGAGCCGGGCGCCTGGTACGTGCTGGTAAGGCTGGCGGTGCCGGTTTCGAGCGCCGCGGAGAGTGTGACGACCTTAAAGGTCGAGCCCGGGGTGTACAGCGCGTCCATGGCACGGTCGTACATGGAGCCGTCCTCGCCGCCGCCCGACTGCATCAGTGCATCGATGTTGGTGTTGTCGTAGGTGGGCGAACTCGCGCACGCAAGGACTGCACCGGTGCGCGGATCCATGACCACCACAGCGCCCTTAAAGCCCTTGAGCGCCTGCTCGGCAGCCGTCTGGATGCGCGAGTCGATGGTGAGCTTGGCGGTATTGCCCGGCTGGGTCTGCCCCGCGAGCGATGCAATGGCGTTGTTCCAGCTGGAGTAATCCTTGGAGCCGGTGAGCGTATCGTTCATGACGCTCTCGATGCCGGCGGTGCCGTATTGCTGGCTCACGTAGCCCACCACGTGCGCGGCCATGTTGCCGTTGGGGTAGGAGCGTACGTAGGTGCCGTCCTCCTGCTGCAGCGACTCGGCCAGCGTCACGCCGTCGGACGTGATGATGGAGCCGCGCTGGATGTACTTGGAGCGGGCGATGGTGTGGTTGTTGGTCGGCATGTCCTGATAGTCCTTGGCCTTAATGACCTGGACATAGGTGAGGTTGCCGATAAGGATGGCGAACAGCGCCGTAAAGGCGAGCACCGCGCGGGTTAGACGGTTGGCAAGAGCAACGCGGCCGAGCACACCGGATTCAGGCGTGTCGAGCAGGCGACGGCGCATGCGCGAGCCGACGGAATGGCTGCCGCTGCCGTAGGAAGACGAGGTGGCAAAGCGCGTGCCCGTCGGGGCGGCGGCAGATGCGACCTGATCATCGGTGATGGCGGCCATGGTGCCGGTGCCGGTAAGCTCGGCCTCGCGTCCGGTCGCCTCGTCACCGGCGCGCAGCAGGAGCGCGACGATGATAAAGCTCGCCAGCAGAGAGGAGCCGCCCTGGCTCATAAAGGGCAGGGTGACGCCGGTCAGCGGGATCAGGCGGGTTACGCCGCCAACGATCAAGAAGGCCTGGAAGCTGATGGCGGCCGTAAGGCCTGTGGCACTAAAGGCGGCGAGGTCGGATTTAGCGCGGGCAGCCGTGGTGAGGCCACGCACGGCAAAGAGCATAAACAGGATGAGCACGGCGCCGCCGCCCAAAAGGCCCATCTCCTCGCCGATAGCCGAGAAGATAAAGTCGGACTCGACGACAGGGATGTTGTTGGCCATGCCGTTGCCGATGCCAACACCGACCAGACCGCCATCGGCAAGCGAGAAGAGCGACTGGACGATCTGGTAGCCCTGGCCCTGGGCGTCCTTAAACGGATCGAGCCAAACCTGGAAACGCACCTGAACGTGAGACAGGAACTTGTAGGCGCCCACGGCTCCAACGGCTAAGAGCGCAAGGCCGATAACGACATACGAAAAGCGCCCCGTGGCAACGTAGAGCATCAGCAAGAAGATGGTGTAGAACAGCACGGCCGAACCCAGGTCGCGTTCGAAGACGACGACGAGCAGGCACACACCCCACACGGCAAACAGCGGCAGCAGCAGTCGCAGGCGAGGGATCTTAAAGCCCAGAATCTTGCGGTTGGAGATGGAGAGCAGCTCGCGGTTCTCGGCCAGGTAGCCGGCCAGGAACAGGACGATAAAGACCTTGGCGAACTCGCCGGGCTGGATGGTAAAGCCCGCGATGCGAATCCACAGCTTGGAGCCCGAGATCGTGGTGCCGATAAAGATAGGCAGCATCAGCAGAATGATGCCGATGATGCCAAAGGTGTACTTGTAGCGCATGACCACGTCGAGGTTTTTGACTAGTGCAAGCGTTCCCACCATGAGCGCCACCGAGACAAACAGGATGATGAGCTGTGAGATGGCGAGAGCGGGGGCGAGACGCGTCACGAACGTGATGCCGATGCCCGAAAGTATAAATACGATGGGCAGGATGGCGGGGTCGGCACCGGGCGCCAAGATGCGCACGGCAATGTGGGCCGCGGCAAAGGCGGCAAAGAGGCCGATCGGTACGGCGAGCGTCTCAAAGGAGATGGCAGCGCCCGCGGTGAGGACGTACATCGCATACAGCAGGATGACGGGGAACGCCGAGGCGATGAGCAAGAGCAGCTCGGTGTTGCGGCGACTCATAAGCGGCACTCCCTTTCTAATTCTTATCGGAGGCTTCGGCCTCGGCGGACTGTTCGGCGGTTTTCTCGGAATCTGATTCGGAGGTCGATCCCTGATTGGTGTTGTCGCGAATCGTTTGCGCGTCGATCACCTGGCGGGTCTGCTCCTCGTCGATCTGGTGGCGGTACTTGGATATCGTGTCCTGCGCATCGTCGACACTTGTTTGCGGAATGCCCGCCTTGAGGCGGTTTTGCGTGTCTTCGGGCAGGTCGGACAGCTTGATGCTGGTTTCGCTTTCGAGCCAGTGGAGCTTGAGTCCGAGTGGCTTGCCGGGCAGGCCGCGCCAGACGGCGACATTGCCCTGGTAGGTACCCAGGTAGTACGAGCCGGTGACACCCGTGTAGGCCCAGATGCCAGCTGCCAGCACAAAGACGAGGGCCAGGATGGCGGCGATAGTAATGTTGCGGCGACGCACGCGTTGCGCCTCGCGCATAACGCCATCGTCAACCAGGTCAACGACTACTACGGTCACGTTGTCGTGGCCGCCGGCGGCAAGCGCCGCGTCCACTAGGTTGTCGACGCAGATTTGCGCGGTTGAGGACTGCGTGGCGATGTTCTCGATATCGCTATCGGGAATCATGCTCGAAAGGCCGTCGGAGCACAGGATCAGGCGGTCGCCTTCCTCGATATGCAGAGTGAAGTGGTCGGCATACATGGCGGGGTCCGAGCCCAGCGCACGGGTGATGACCGAACGGTTGGGGTGGACGCGAGCCTCGTCTGCCGTGATCTCGCCAGCGTCCACGAGTTCTTCCACGTAGGAGTGGTCGCGGGTCACGCGGATGAGCGTGCCCTCGTGGAGCAGGTAGGCGCGAGAGTCACCCACGTGGGCGATGGCGAGCGTGTCGTTTTCGATATAGGCGCAGGTGGCTGTGCAGCCCATGCCGGGCTTGCCCAGGCCGTTCAGGGCCGCCTCGATTACGGCGGCGTTGGCTGCCTCGACGGCTGCGGCCAGGCGCGCTGCGTCGGCGGACTGCGGGGCCGTCTTGGCAATAGTCTCGACGGCGATGGAAGAGGCTACCTCGCCGGCGGCGTGACCGCCCATGCCGTCGCATACGCAAAAGAGCGGCGACTGCACCAGGTAGGAATCCTCATTGTGCGGGCGCACGCAGCCAACGTCGGAGCGGGCGCCCCACATGAGTTGCGTGGTGGTGCCGGCATCATAGGTCGAGTCGGTCTCGATGCGCTCCTCGGTTAGGGGTTCAAAGCTCATGGTCGAGCCGGGGTCTTTGAGTTTGGCCTCAACGGCGGCAACGTCGATTTCGGCTGTGTCACCGGGAGAGACGGTGTCGGTCTCGGCGTTTGATTCGGAATCGCCGGTGTCCGGGGAGTCGGGCTCCTCGGAAACGCGGGCGGTCGACTCGTCATCTTGCGGGCTGACGTCTATAGGCTCGGGCGTCGCAAAGTGCGACGGCGCGGGCGTGTTTTGCGACTGGGCGGCGGGCTCGGCCACGGCATCGGACTCGCTTGCGGGCGCAGGCTGCGGGGTCTTGGGTGCAGGGCCGTCCTCGGGGGATGTCCCCGCCTCGGGCGCCGGCGTAGACGCGGGCGCAACCTCGGATGCCGGGGCTATGGGAAACGCCGGCGCGGCGGGCTCGGGTGCCGCAAACACCGCAGCGCTCTCGTTGATTGCCGCGGCGACGGGCTCTGCAAAGTGAGCCGGCGCCGGGGTTGCTTCGGGCGCTGTGGGCTGTTCCGCAGCATGTGCGCCGATGGGCGCCGCTACGGCATCCTCTTCGTCCTCGTTATCGGCGAGATCCGAAATATCATGCGTTACATGCGAAAGAGGCAGGGAGAACACGGTGTCCTCGGGCTCCACGGGTGTGGAGTCTGCCGGAGCGGCGTGGGCCGGTGCAGCTACGGCGGCAGCCGGTGCCTCGGTCATGGTTGCGGACTTGTTCTCCTCGTCGATCATCGACGGTTCACCTTCATGACCACGTCGCCAATCTGGACTTCGTCGCCCTCACGCAGCGTCGCGGGCTCCACGAGCTGGCGGCCGTTGACGAGCGTGCCGTTAAGCGAGTTGAGGTCCTCGATGATGAGCGCCGGGCCCTGCAGCGAAAAGCGCGCATGCGAGGCCGAGACGAACGGTTCGTTGATGCAGATGTCCGAAGATGGCGAGCGACCGACGATGACGGGGCCGAGCATGTCTACGTGGATGCCGCGGATACCGCGCGGACCCTTGTCCACATCAATCGTCCAGATAGCCGAGTCGCGGCGCTGCCCGCGCACAAGTCCCACGCCGGTCTTCATGACGGCGAACAGGAAGATATAGAGCAGGGCGACCAGGACGATGCGGCCTGCAAAAAGGACGATATCGATGTTCATAAGCGACTATCCCCTAAATTCAAAGGTACTCAGGCCAAACGTCAGCAGATCGCCGTTGCGCAGCGGGCAGCGCGTAATGCGGCGGTTGTTGACGAGCGTGCCGTTGGTGGAATTGAGATCCTCGATCGACCAATCCGAGCCCGTAAAGGTGAGCTGGGCGTGGCGGCGCGACACGTTGGGGTCGCGCAGGGCAATGTCGGAAACTGAGCGCTCGCGACCGATGGTCACCTGTGCGGAGGTGATGCTATGGCTCTCGCCGCTCACGACGTCGACGAGCTGGGCGAGCGGGCGCTGCGGGGCGCGAGTGCTCGCCATGTTGGAAGCGATGCCGGCTGCGGCGCCTAGGCCCACGGCGGCACCGGTCGCGGCGGCTCCGCCCATGCCGGCAAGCGCGTCGCGCGAGACGGTCTGCGGCACCGGGATGGGTGCGGCGGCGGGGTCGGGGACGCTAGGCGCGAAGGGGTCTGCCACGGCAAGCGGGTCGGGAGCGGCGGCGCGAGGCGTCGGCTGCTGCTGGGGCATGGCGGCGGGGCGCTGCTGCTGCGGGGCGGCAAACTGCTGCTGGCCGGCGCGCGGGGCGCTGGCGGCGCGGCTTGCGGCCGAGTTGTTCTGTCCCAGGCCGTTTTGGTAGGCGCGCTCTTCCTCGTACAGGCGGCCGAGCGTGGGCGCATCGACGTTCTCAGCAAAGACCGAGAACTTGCCGGCGCGCAGCTGCGGATCGATCATAAAACGCACGAGGGGCTCGCCGACAAAGACATAGCGGCGCTTTTCGGCCTGCGCCTTCACAAACTCGCGGACCTCGCGCGAAAGCTCGGGGTAGAACGGGGCGAGCATGGGATCGTCGTCGGCGGCGATAAGGATGGTATAGAGTGCCGGCGCCGTGTTGACGCCGTTGATCACCAGAGTCTGATCCTCCATGTCGCGAGCGGCCTGCTTGGCAAGCTTCTTAAAGGAGAACGGGGCACGGGTGGCACCGAAGATGCCGGCCACGTGGTCCTCGAAGATGTTCAGGAAGTTCACGAAAGATCACTCTCCGTATAGGTTCTTTGGTATCCGAGCAAATATAGGCATATCCCAACGATTATAGAGGATAGGGTTCCCGCAACCGCCGCCTTGGCGATGACCGCGGCTGCAAGGCTGGCAATTTCCATATGGTGTGCAAGACAGGACGCCGCTGCGCAGCCGATGCCGGTGACAGCGATGGCGGCGATTGCGACAAGGTTTGAGCCCTGATCGGCACGCTTGGCATGGGTATTGAGCAGCGCAGATGACGCTGCGGCAGTTGCCGCGACCAGCACAAAGGCAGCCCAAAGGAGCGGGTCTCCCAGCGCTGCGGCAACGTTACCGAGCCCCAGCACGCCTCCGGCTGAAAGCGCGACCGTGGCCAGACGGGCAAAAAGCGCGCCCATGCCCGTTGCCGCGGCGGCGCTTGCCGGGCCGAGCCAAAATGACGCGACGCCGGCGGCGACCCCAGCTGCCAGGAAGGTATTGCCGGTCAGACAGCCAAGCGCGAGTGCACAGGTGAGCGCGGCGCTCGCGGCAGCCTCGGTGCGACCCCAGGCAATCCACCAACCGGATATGGCGGCGGCAAAGATCACCGCGACGGGCAACATCGACAAGATGCCCTGCGCCTGCATGGTGGCGTTGGCCATGAGCACCAAAAAGCCCACAGCCGAGATGGCCGAGCCAATCTGGGGGGCCAGGCCAGCCGCCGCTCCGATCGCGATGGCCGCAATGACCAGGCCGGGAAGCGCCGCGACCCCGGCCGTTTGCATCAGCAAAAAGCTATAGGTGCCGCACGTTAGCGCCGAGATAGTGCGCATGGTGTAGTCGCGCGCATGGCTCCAGCGCGTGCCCGCCCAGCCGAGTGCGGGGTCGACCTCGATGGCGTCGTCCTCGTAGTGCGACGGCTCGATATCGTCGAGCTCCTGCTCGTCATCCGAAAGTTCGCCAACCATTTGCTCCAGGCTGCGACGGCCCTCGCGCACGCTGCCCAGACCGGCAAGGAGCTGGTCGCAAAATGCCTCGATGCTGTTGGGGCGGTCCTGCGGCATGGGGGAGAGCGCGCTCATGAGCGCGGCCTCGGCTCCCGGGGGGAAGTGTGGTATCAGCTCGCTGGGATAGGTGGCGCCGCCGATGATGCGGCCGAGCGAGCCGGCGGGCGTGGCCGCCATAAAGGGAGCGCTGCCGCACAGGCCCTCGTAGATCACACAGGCGAGGGCAAAGACATCGGCGCGCTCGTCGATCGTGCCGGTCTCGATATCGAGCTGCTCGGGCGGCATGTAGCCGATGGTGCCGCCGCGCGAGCCGCCAAAGCCGCCGGCAGACGACAGCCGCGCCATGCCAAAGTCGGTGAGCTTTACATTGCCCGAATGGTCGATAAGCACATTGGCGGGCTTTATGTCCAGATGAAGCACGCCGTTTGCATGGGCAAAGGTGAGTGCCTGACCCAGCGCGTCGGCAATGGCCGCGGCCTCGTCAAAGGTGAGCGAGTGGCCGTCCACGCGATGCAAAAACTCGGCCAACGACATGCCGTCGACATACTCCATGACCAGGTAGGCATAGGCGGTGTCGTGCGTAAAGTCGATAACCTGCACGATATTGGGATGTTGAAGCATGGCGGCAGTGTGCGCCTCGCGCAGGACATCCATGATGTCGCTGGCGGGCATGCCGGCGCCGTTGATAAGGGGGATGCGCTTAATGGCGACGCGGCGGCGCAGGTGCGTGTCGCGGCAAATCTCGATGGAGCCAAAACCGCCGGTCGCAAGCGTCTCGAGCGGCTGGTACCGCTTGAGCAGCTCGCGAGAGCTAGTGCCCTCCAAGGGAACGTCCGGCGAGAACCGGGCGGTATGTTGCGAGAAAAGCGGCATGGCCAACCCTCGTGCGTTTAAAGTTCGTTTGCGAGTGGCGGGCACGGGGCCGAGCCATTCGCGGTGGCATAGATGCTGCTAGTGTAGCACGCGCAGGTGGGCGACATTCAATTTAAGCTCCGTCTGGGGTCTGGACCTTGCGTCCCTTGCGTCCGGCCTAGCGCTTCTTCTTGTTCTTCTTCTGCTTGCGCTGCTTGCCCTTGGTCTCCTGGGGCTTGTCGCCCTGCTTGGCCTCGGCGGCGGCCTTCTCGGCCTTCATTTTCTTCTTCTTGGTCTCGATGCGGAGTTTTTTGTTGATGCGCGCCTTAAGGAAGGGGCCGAACTGTTCGGCATCGCCACGGACGAAGGTGTCCTTGGGGATCGTCACGCCCTGGTCGGCGAACATGGCCACAAAGATGCGCTCGCCGTCGAGCACGTGGTCGAGCTTGTCAAACGGGAAGAACTGCGACTTGCCGCTCTTGCCCCAAACCATCAGGCCGTCCTCGTTGGCGGCGACGCGGCGATAGCGGCCACCCATGGACTCGTCGGCCTCGACGGCGTCGATAAAGTCGCGGGCGAGGGTGTGGTGCAGGTTTTTGCTCCACCAGGCCAAAAAAGCGCCGAACACGATCAGCACGACGCCGAACTTGATCCAGCTGCCGCCGGCCACCAACATGCCGATGCCGATGAGCGCGGCAATCGCGGCGGCGACGTACAGGGAGCCACGGCGCCTGGGCGAGGCGACCAGGCGCGCAAAGTCGGTGACCAGGTCGTTTTCGTACTGGTACTCGTTGAGGTACAGAATGCCGTCATCGGCCGCGGCCTGCTTCTCGAGCGCGACCTCGACCTGGTCGGCTGCTTCGGAGGGAACGAGGTTGCTCTCTGCGTCTGCCATGCTCTTTGGACTCCTATCGCGGCGGGCTCGCCGTACGGGTTATTATGAATGCAGTATGCCGTGCGACCGCATGGCCGTCGCGGCAACAAGACTCAGTATACCCGGGGGAGCACCCATGGAATCGTTGTACCGAAAGTATCGCCCGCTCACCTTCGACTCCGTGGTGGGCCAGCAGCATATCGTCTCGACGCTCGAGCACGCCATCACCGAGGGGCGCCTGTCCCACGCGTACCTGTTCTGCGGACCGCGCGGCACGGGCAAGACCACCATGGCGCGCATTCTGGCCAAGGCGCTGCTGTGCCGCAATGCCGAGGCGGCGCGCGCCGAGGGTGCAAGCGGCTGCATGCCCGACGGTACTTGCGAGGAGTGCGAGCTCATCGCCGAGGGCAACCACCCGGATGTCTACGAACTCGATGCCGCCTCCCGCACGGGCGTGGACAATGTGCGCGAGGAAATCATCAACTCCGTCAACTTTGCCCCGGTGCGCGGCAAGTACAAGATTTATATCATCGACGAGGTCCACATGCTCACGACGGCGGCGTTCAACGCGCTGCTCAAGACACTTGAGGAACCGCCGGCACACGTGATCTTTGTGCTGTGCACCACCGACCCGCAAAAGATTCTGGAGACCATCCTCTCGCGCTGCCAGCGTTTCGATTTCCATCGCATCGGCAACGAGGATATTGAGCATCGCCTGGCATACGTGTGCGAGCAGGAGGGCTTCGATTACGACGACGAGGCGCTGGTCATCGTGGCGCGTCATGCCAAGGGAGGTATGCGCGACGCGCTCTCCACGCTGGAGCAGCTGAGCGTTTTTGGCAACGGAGCCGTGCGTGCGGACGATGCCCGTTCGCTTTTAGGTGAGGTTTCGGACCAGATCCTGGGCGAGTTTGCCGCGGCGATTGCGTCACGCGATGTCGCCGAGCTCTATGGCCTCATTCGCGCACAGGTCGAGGAGGGCAATGACCTGCTTGAGCTGACGCGCGACCTAGTGGCGCACGTGCGTGACGTGTACGTGGCCTGCGTTGCCGGCGCCCGTGCCGAGCTGTTTGAGGGCGGAGCCGAGCAGGCCGAGGCGCTTGCTGCCGAGTCCGCTGCCTTTGGCGAGCATCCTGCCGACCGTCTGGCCCGCGTGCTGACGGTGCTCGACGACGCCGCCTTGGAGATGAGGGGCGCGAGCGACGTGCGCCTGGTGCTCGAGATCGCCTGCACTCGCCTGGCGCGTCCCGAGGCCGATCTGACGATTGAGGCCTTGGCCGAGCGCGTGGCGCGTTTGGAAGCTAGGGTCGCCAATGCCGCGGTGCCGGCGAGCGTTGCTGCTGCTCAGACTGCCCCGGCGGCCGTTGCGGCTACGCCTGCGACGGCACAGCAGCCGACGCTCATCTCGGGTGCCCGAGCCGCTGCTCCGGCGGCACCCGCTCCCGCTGCGGCGTCCACGCACCAGGGCGGTATGCCTTGGGATCGCGGCGCTGCGACTGCTCCGGTGGCTCAGCCCGCTCCCGCACCGACTCCCAAGCCCGCGGCTCCTGCGCTCGCACCCAAACCTGTAACGCCTGCGCCGACGCCCAAGCCTGCTGCGCCGGTGCCCGCATCGCCTGCGCCGGCACCCAAGCCTAACAACGCCGCTCAAGTTGCCGCCGCCGGTGCTGCCGAGACCCCCGCGGTCGAGGACGCCGGCGAGCTCCAGCGTAAATGGGCCGAGGTCGTCGAGCGCGTCAAGACGCGTCAGGCTTCCTATGCGGGCCTGCTGCTCAACGCTCGCGCCACGGCCGACGACGGCTCCAAGCTCACGGTCTCGTTCCCCGCGGGCTCGACCTTTGCCATCAAGATGCTCGGTCGTGCCGATACGCAGTCGGTAGTCCTGCCGACGGTCTGCGCGGTCTTTGGTCGTCGCACCGTCGACTATGTCCTGGATGGGGGTGGCACGCCGGCTCCTCAACATGAGGAGCATTCTCCATCTGCACGGGCTGCGGTATCTGCGGACCCGCAACCCGTGTCCTCGGCGGCCCCTGCATCCTCGAACGCCAACGCGCCGCAGCAACAGACGGCACCGGTAGCGGCGCCGATTCCGTCGGCGCCTAAGCCCGTTACGCCAAAACCTGCCGCCCCAGCGCCCGCGCCTAAGCCTGCCGCACCTGCGCCTAAGTCGTCTGACCTGGGCAAGGCTCCGTGGCTGCGCTCCGACAACCCCGCCGGCGCTCCCGCTACGGGCAAGCTGCCCACCGAGCCCGCGCCCCGTGCGCCCGAGCGCTCGGCCGCTCCCAAGGCCCAGCCTGCCGCGCAATCCGCGCCGTGGGAATCAGAGCAGGTTCCCTACGACGACGCCATGGTCGGCGGCTTCGCTTCCGATGCGGGCGGGGACGATCTGCCCCCGTTCGATGTGCCCGGCGCGGCTCCGGCGCCCAAGCCCGCCGCGGCTGCTCCCGCTGCCGCGACGCCTGCCCCCGCAAACGACGACGCCCTCGTGGCTCCCTGGGAATCCAATCCCGGCGCCGGCAGCCCCTTCGGCCACCAAGGCGCAGCTCCCAGCATTCCGCAGACCGAGGACGAGGCCAAAGCCCTCATCCGAAGCGTCTTCGGCCAGTCGACCATCTTCAAGCCGGTGGAGTAGCTGCGCGGGCGGGTATGCAGTTCAAGAAGAGAGCCTCTTTGTCCGGGTGCATCTGTATTTCGGATATGTGTAGTGTGGTGCCGCGTATATCGCATTCGAGCAGACAAGTGCGTGACGGTCGGCCCAGGATGCCGAGGTCGATACGATACGTCGCATGGCTGTCCGTGTACTCGACATGCTCGGCGTTGACGGTCGCTCCGATCGTTGAATAAACGCCTGGTTCGGCATCGACAATCTTGGAGTCCTCTATCTTGACCTTGAACTCTTGGTAGAGGGACGGGCTGTTGTAGTAAACGGTTCGGGTTCCGTCGGTGCACTCATCGGTCGTCTCCCATTTGACGACGGGCTGGTCCGAGCTGGCTATCAGCAGTTCTGCTCCAAAAGCTATGGCATGGGTGATGACAACCAGCAATGCCCAGCCGACAAAGAGATAGAGAACCACATATGCAACGGGGTGTTTTGAGCGGATGTTTTGGAGCGCGTTGGGGGCATTCATGGGGCACCTCCAAATTACTATCTATGGCAATCAAATTATACCCTGCCGCCATGTGCGCCGCCTCGAGCAGCGGTTCGGCATTTAGCTATTTAGTGGCGCACATGAAATGCCGGATTCGGCTCTACTAGATTGAGTGTGCGATATTATGCAACCTTGCATAATTCGACCTTGCATAATCTTTGAGTGCGGTTTGTATTGGAGGACATGTATATCGACTGAGGTAACACGTCCGCCCCGCTCTCTCGCCGCGCGCCGTGGTACGATTTTTGAGTTTGAAAGTCCCGCCGTGCTCCGGCTGCCCTTGCAGCTCGGCGCGCGGCCGCACGTAAAGGAGCCATCATGGCCGGTATGAACATGCAGCAGATGATGAAGCAGGCTCGCAAGATGCAGGAGCAGCTTGCCGCCGCGCAGGAGAACCTCAAGTCCCAGACCGTCGACGCCTCTGCCGGCGGCGGTATGGTCAAGGTGACCGTCAACGGCGAGATGGAGCTCGTCAACCTCACCATCGACCCCGATGCCCTCGATCCCGAGGACGTCGATATGCTGCAGGACATGATCATGGCTGCCGTCAACGAGGCCGTCCGCGGCGTCAACGAGCTCGCCAACAAGCAGATGGGCGCCATCACCGGCGGCCTCAACATCCCGGGCATGCCGTTCTAAGACACGCATATATATGAGTGCGAATCACAGTCTGCAAAAACTGCTCGATGAGCTGGGCCGTCTGCCGGGCATTGGTCCCAAGTCGGCCCAGCGCATCGCCTATTACCTGCTCGAGGCCGATGCCGAGGAGGCCCGCCGCCTGGCCGAGGCCATCCTGGAGGTCAAGCAGGAGGTCCACTTTTGCAGTCGTTGCTTTAACTACGCCACGGCCGATGAGTGCTCCATCTGCCAGGACCCGATGCGCGACACCACTCGCATTTGCGTTGTGGGCGAGCCGCGCGACGTCCAGGCGATCGAGCGCACGGGCAGCTACCACGGCCTCTACCACGTATTGGGCGGTGTGATCAGCCCCATGGACAAGATTGGTCCCGAGCAGTTGCACATCCGCGAGCTGCTGGCACGCTTGGGCCACGAGGACATCCACGAGGTCATCATCGCCACCAACCCCAATATTGAGGGCGAGACCACGGCGAGCTACCTGGCCCGCACTATCAAGCCGCTGGGCGTCGAGGTGTCGCGTCTGGCGAGCGGCCTGCCCGTGGGCGGCGACCTGGAGTATGCCGACGAGCTTACGCTTGGCCGCGCCATTGAGGCCCGTCGCGCGATTTAGGTGGCGAGCCTGCTCCTGCCGTATGTTTTCCTCGCGACGCACGGGGTAGTCATAATTTCCCCGTGCGACTGTGAGTTTGTTGTGCAACAAAGATGCTTCGTATCCGCTTATCGCATGGATGCTTCCGCTCGCATCCTTAATTTGCCCATTCGTTGCGCAACCTTTTGGGTTCGCTGATACACTCAAATATGGATTTGAATGAATGCGCCGCTTCTGAGCGGCGTGTTTTTCTTGGAGGAGAACGCATGCGGCCCGGTGGCACTCAGACAAAGCGCGGCGCCGCGGTGCGCATGCGACGCCGACTGGGCTTGGCGCCGCGGGCGTACGCACTGCTATCGTGCTCGCTGGTGCTGGTCATAGCTGGCGTTTCTGCCTATGGCATGACCGTGCCGTCCATGATGCAGGCGCATGCCGCACGCGAACCGCGCGTGGGGCATGAGGTCAAAAGTGACCTGGGTACCACGACTGGATATGCTTGGGCAAGTGTGGTCGCGCATATTGTGTTTGGCACCGACGATGCGGACGGCGCCGAGGCCCCGGACAACGAAGTCACGCTTGCCAATGGCAAAACCATCGTGCTCACCAACACCAAGATCATCGATCGGTTGTCCAACAATAGCGTGGCGGCAACGGTGAATAAGGTCGAGCAGCAAAAGGAGCAGGACGCCCAGCAGTCCGGAAAGCCCGGTAGCTCGGATACTTCTGGCTCCGGCTCGGATTCATCGAGTTCGGGCGGCGGCTCTGGGGCGGGTTCCTCTACCGGAGGGTCTGGAAACGGCGGCTCGACGGGCGGCAACACTGACAACGATGCAAACTCCGGTGGCCTTTCCGCTGCTGAGGAAGAGAGCATTCACAGTTGGCTTGTGACCAAGTACAACATGCTCGACGGCTATGTTTCTCGTGCCAATGACGTGGTCTCGACCTATAACTCTACGGGAGATCCCAGGCCGTGCGACAGCCTGGTCGGGGAGATGTTTGTCATTCGAGCCGAGTTCGGTCGTCAGACATTCTCGCCCCGGTCAAAGTGGTATCAGCAGTATGCCAATCTGTGGGGCTGTTACACCAACCTATGCCAATGGGTCGGCCATTACGGCGATGATGACGTCGCGCTCGGTAACTTCAACAATAACGTGGCGGCGCTTGCCCTATGATGACCGATCTTGCATCCACCACACCACAATCGCTCGGTCGCGATCCCATGGTCGGCCTGCGCCTGGCGCGTGTCGACGGGTTTGAGCCGGCCATTGCGCTCGGTCAGGACGAACTGCCTGCCTATCTGCGTCGTTTTACGATGCTGTTTGCCGACGATGCCACCATGCGCCGTGGCGGTATCGGCCGCGTGACGCGTGCTGTCAACGCCCAAGGCGAGGCCGTGGCACTCAAGCAGCTCATCTTGCCGACGCGCGATGAGTTTGATGACGATGCCGCTCACGAGGCGCTGGTCGCCAAGTTCAAGGCGGCGTTTCGCGAGGAATACGAATGCCATCGCGCCCTTTCGGGCCTTAAGGGCTTTCCCCGCCTCTATGGCTGGGGCGAGGTCGACGGTGTGCCTGCAATTGTCATGGAATGGGTCGAGGGCGAGACGCTTGCCCGCTTGCGTTCGCGACTTGCCGTGGACGATGCCGGACGCCTGTCGCCGCTTGTGACGGCGCGTCTGGGTCGCGACCTGTTCGATCTGCTCTGCCGCATGAGCCTGGTGGGCGAGGGCTTTGTCCATCGCGATATCTCGCCCGCTAATATTATGGTGCGCACGGCGCGTCTACCGCTTGACCGGCAGCTTGCCGAGGGCACCTTTGACCTGTGCCTGATCGACTTTGGCTCGTCGCTGGCGCTTGAGCCTGCGTCGGCCGTGGCCGGTACCGGCGGCAAGGCGTCGTTTACGGAGCGTTATGCCACGCTGCGTCGCGCGACGGTTGCCTATGCCCCGCCCGAGATGCTCACCGACGATATTCCCGACCTGCGCGCTTTGCGTATGTCGCCGGCGATTGACGTTTATGCCGCGGCAAGCACGGTTTACGAGCTCATTGCCGGCGTCGTGCCATACGAAGCCACGCCGAGCACTTCGGGCACCTCGGGTTCGCGCAAAAAGACGCGCGACATCGCGAGCCCCTACCGTCTCAAGATGGACGCGCGGCCCGACTATCCCATTGGTGCCCATGCGCCCGGTTGCGATTTGACTCAGCTGCTTCGTCGTGAGCCCGATGTGGCGCTCGCCGCGGCCGAGCAGGCCCAGCAGCTAGGGCTTGAGCCGGATTCCGAAGAGCTACGCGATGCGCTGGCGTTTGTCGATGCCCAGCTGTTCGACGTGGTGATGGCCTGTCTGTCCAGCCATCAAAAAGATCGTCCCGAGCTGGCGGCGGTCGAGGCGGCGCTCTCGGCGTTTTGTGACCACTATGCACAAAATGTCGGTCGTTCGCTCCGCGGCGAGCCGCTCACGCCGTGCCCCATGGATGCGTCCGGCCGCGCGGTTCGTCGCGCGCTGATGGTCGGCGCGGCGGTCGTCTGTGGCGTGGTTTGGGCTGTGGTCGTGGTTTCGGCCGCGCTGCTGGCGTCGGGCGCTCGCGTGACGGCGACTTTGGGATCGCTCGTGTGGTCTGGGCCACTACCGGGTATTATTGCCGCACTGGCGTTGGCGCTACCAGGCATGGCCGGCGTTGCCGCGGGGGCACTTGCGCGCGATCGGCGCTCGGGGTTCCTGCAGGGTGTGCTTGCGCTTTCTGCCTGCGAGGCTCCGGTGCTGGTTGTGGCTGCATGTAGCGTATTTTCCCAACGCGCCGTGATGGGCGGCCTTGTTGCCGCTCTGGTTGCAACCTATACGCTTACGTGGTTTTTACTTGCGATGGGCTTTGCCTTTGAGCTTCCCGTTTCGGCACCGCGACGCACAAAAGCCCAGATGGCGACTCCGCTTGCCGGTGGAGCCGCAGCTGCCCGTACTTTTGGCGGACCTGTCGAAGTATCGTCCGATTCTATTTCTACGACCAAGGAGGCCTAGGTCATGGCATCTCAAGTTGAGCTCACCCCATGCGGGGCCATGTTTGACATCTTTAAGCGCGCGGCGCATCTGAGCCATATCGAGCTGTGCGGCTTGGTGCTTTCGTCCCGTCCGCTCGCCGACGGCCGCAGCCCGCAGAGCCGAGCCGCCGATCGCTCTTGGGTTTCCCGCTTTATCGTTCGCGCGCCGGTCGGCACGCTTCAGCAGCGCTACTTTGCCGAATACGGTACCTCGGCTGCGCGTATTATGTCGCAACTGGCCCTGCGCCAGCGCAATCCCATGGACTCCACGGCTGTGATCAATATGGTGTGCGGTCCTGCAGGTGAACCGATGGTACGCGCGCTCGAAGAGTGCCACCAGGACACGAATCTCTATCGCAACGCGCTCGATCGCCTGTCCCAGGCGGCGGAACTCATGCCCGCCGAGCGCGCCGAGGCCGTGCTGGTGCTGTTTGTCGCCGTCGGTTGTTCGGCGGATGTGCGGTCCTCGGTGAACTATGCCATCGACTACGCACACGCGACCTGTGGCGGAGGCACATCCACGCCGCGTTCGCTTGGCATGTCGCTGACTGCGGGCGAACGCGAACCCGCCCCGGCGCACCCCTTGGGCTTGCTGCGCGTGCAAAACAGTTTTGTCGTGAGCGCCCCGCGCTGGATTCAGCCGAGTGAGCAGGGTGTTGAGATTGGCGCGCTGGCCACTGGTGAGGGCGATATTACCGACGTCGGCGACGATGTCTCGGCCCGCCATGCCCATATCTGGTGCGATGCTCAAAATATCTGGCGCGTCGAGGACTTGTCGTCCACCAACGGAACCGTGGTGGTAAACGGGGCCACGCGCGTCTGCATTCAGGTCGAGCCCGGCCGTTCCGCCCAACTCAATCCCGGCGACGAGCTCAAGCTCGGCGAATCCACTACCTACGCCATCCTCTTCGGTGCTCTCTAGCCGGCAGATAGGGACGTTTCTTTTCTGCCGGCACTTGGGGACACTCCTCGGCGCGCCAGAGCCAGTCGCCCGGGGATGGAGGGGCCATTTTGGCCCTTGGCGGTCAGTCGGGGCGAAACTAGAAGATCTTTCCGATTCGCGGCTGTTCATGCTTGTAGAGCATCTAAAACAATAGGATGTTATTCTGGAATATGCCGGGTGCGTGAACTTGCCTGTCTTAGCCTTAATAAGGTATAGGGGAGTTTGGCTCAGGGGTTCCGTCTTGTTCTTCAGCGCAGTATTGTGGGACAGATTTGCTGAGATTGGCGCCTTACACCGCAGAGCGCACGGAAGGCTCTCGATTTGTGTTCTGGCCCCAGAATACAGGGCCTGATACTTACCAACTGTGGCATGGATGTAACATCTGTAGAAATCAACCCTTTTGTTGTCGACCTTTGTAAGAAAAACACTGCCATCAACTCTTTGGATGACGAAACTAGGGTGCTTGAGGGGAGCCTTTACTCCCCTCTGAGAGATGACTCATGTTTTTCGCTTGTCGTTGTGAATCCTCCGTTACTGCCGATTCCGGATGAGATTCCTTATCCCTTCGTTTGAGATGGAGGACAATCGGGTCTGGATAAAACACTTCGTATTCTTAAGGGTGGCGATACGCATTTAGAGAAAAACGGTAAATACTGCTAATAGGGGTGACGACGATGGTGCAGGGGCGACCCGCGATGCTCTCATCAATACGTCGGATACTTGGGAAATCAGGTCTAGATGCATGTATGATGATGCTGTGTGGCTATTCAATTAATCCGCGTTCCGAATGGGTGCAGGGTATAGCTGCGACATCGTATGCTTTTGACCCGGCGCGATACTCAGATATTTCTGAGGCGGTTGACGAAGTTTATACGCACTATGCCGCGCAAGGCGTTTCGGAAGTTTGCACATCTACGTTACGGGCTTAGGTTTCTTCAAGCGAGCAGGCCGGTTGCGTTATTTCGAGCGATTTTTCTAGTCTAGACGACAAAAGGCAAAGGATTTGATGGGTATAAAACGCGGACGTTTGTGGGCGGATGCTCAAATCTATTGTGGCAATCGGGCGGTTGAAAAAGATATTTCAACCGCCCGATTGCCAGGTTCGTCGGAGGAGATGTCCGATTCCGACTCTCTTGTAGGAAGAGCTTGAGATCGTATTGGCCCAAGGCAATCTTAAAGCAGTCTCATTGGCAAATCTTCGCTCCTGTTGTGTTGAGGTGTAAGGTATCAGTGATTGATGTTTTGTGGCGGGTAGATTGGGGCCTTCCTTGATTCGATGCGTTCTCTCGAGGTTCATCAGAGCAAAAGGGGCTTTCGTCTTCATTGCTATCACGGTGATTGGAACCGCTCTCTCCTATGCCATGCCATACGTGAACGGGAAATTCTTAGATTTTCTTCTCGGTAACCGCAGCGAAAGAGACGCCGTACTCTTCGCGCTCCTGGTTGCGTCAATAGGAGTTTTCTCCACCCTCTTTACTTATTTTGCAGGAACACTTTCCATTCGCATAACCACGAGACTTTCCTTTGATCTTCTCAGGGAGGCCGTCTTGCGTTTTGAAAGAGACGATTACTTGGTGAGTCGGACCATCGATCCAGCCTATACAACGCAACGGATTATTTCCGACTCCAGCGTGGTCTCATCCTTCGTTTTGGCGAGTTTTATCAGTGCGCCGCTGTCCATTGTAGCCATTCCCATCGTATTGCTTATCATATGGTCAATTGATTCAACTCTCGCGGTGTTTTCCATCATTCTCCTCATCGTGTATTTCTGTGTAATTACTGGGTTGAGGAAACTTTTGTATAGGGTCACGTATGAGAAGAAAGAGGCGGACAGCGCCTTTTACGCCGCAATTGCATCGCAGCTTAATCAGATTCTCAACATTCAACTGACATCTTCGTACGGCAAGAGCGAACAAGCGCTCGACGCTGGGTTTAAGAGCTATTTTCCCAAAGTTTTGCGCTCCGGAAAGCTATCATATTCTCTGACATCGCTCGATGGTCTTTTCGCAGCGTTGTTTCAAGCGGTGATACTTGTTGTTTCCGGAGTACGAATCATTAACGGAACTATGTCAATAGGCGAGTACACTATCATCGGTACATACTTCGCGGTTCTCTTTAAGACTTTGAAAAGTATGATGTCATTGTTCAAATCCTATCAAGATGCCAAAGCATCATGGGATAGGACGGCTATCGCGACGAGAGAAAAGGAGAGATCGGGGTGGAATCGGACCGATTTAGCTAAACTCGATGAAATAAATGACATTTCGGTATCTGATTTGGAATTCTCGGTTGCCCTTCCAGACGGATCTGTCCGAGAGGTCCTCGGCGGGTTTTCTTTCAAGTTTTCCGGTCCTGGTACATATTGCATAGTTGGGGAAAACGGAAGAGGCAAGACGTCACTTCTTTACTTGATGCTCGGGCTATACTCATCGAAAGGCAAAGTAAAATACAACGGCGTGCCAATCGAAGAATGCGACTTGGATTACATACGTGCGAGAGAGATATCGTGCTGCCCACAGTCGTGCTTCGCGCCGGACGAAACGGTGAAAGAGCTGTTAGAGTATTTCGACACGCCCTTTTCTTCCTATCACCGGGGTGTAGATGGCCTACTTTCGCTGGAAAACAGCGTGAAGGAGTTGCTCGGGAAACGTTGCTCCGCGCTTTCGGGCGGTGAGCTGCGCCGAGTGTACTTATGGTCGGCGATTTCACGCAAGTCGTCAGTTTTGGTACTCGACGAGCCCACGACTGGGTTAGACGCTGTAAGCCGCGCCGAGCTTGCGGCCTATGTTAAGCGCAACAAGCAAAGCCAGCTGATCATCGTTGTCTCTCACGATGACGAGATGGTCGGCGCGGTAGAAGGGGTAGTGGATTTAGGCAGCATGTACCAGGGTAAATGATGACAAGTGTAGTGCTACCCAACTGGCAGAGATAACAAAAAGGCGATGCAGATGCACGTAGCATTCAGGCGGTTCGGACTCGGTGCCTTCACGCCATCGCAACGCTTTCAGATATAGTTCTCGTTCTCTTACTAAAGGAAACTTTAGTCTACGTCATCTTGTCGAGACAGAGGTGAAGCGAAGTGTTGTCGCGACGTATCTTATTCCAGGTGGCTCAGTATCAGCGTGAGAATCGCACCAAAGTGTACTTACGATTCTCGTGTCCCACGGACAACATGAGCTGAGCATTGAGGTTCCACCCTTTGCTGCAACTACACGGGGTTGGACGGCAATGAATATGCCGGGCCGCATACCACGCGCAGTGGGGGTCCATGTCCCAGTATGTTGCCTACAGCAGCCTCGATGTCCGCGCACACATCATCTCTGCCTTCGCGTTCAATCCATTTGCCGGAGAGTGCGAGGGTTGCCAGGCCGTAGAATTCGAGCCGAACAAATGAAATGCGGTATCAGCGCATAGGATTAAACTGACGATTGCTTTGCACTGAGAATACGCTTGGAAAGCCGCTATGGGTGGCGGCCCGGGTTAAATAGAGAAGCCCGTCCGATCACTTTCATGTGGCGAACGGTCGGGCTTCTTATTCCACTTGCCAATGCTCGGCTCATATTGGAAGAAAGCTACGCTAATGTTTGCGTGACACTCCTATTTTCTCCGAAGAAAGAGTCGGATAATGAAGAATAGAATTAAAAAAGGTGCGAGATATAACGCAAATATAAAGGCTAATCCAACGAGACCTTGCAATAATGGCATAACTCCTCCCAGACACGAGATTTTGGTATTTGTTCCCATCTTATTCTGAATTGGACCAAATAGTTCCTAGCCACAAAACTACTCGTCAACTGGATCGCACCAATCTGCTGGCAAAACACAGCTTGATTCTTTATCGACATAGCACCAATCCGCAACAGGGCACTCGGCGATGTCGTAAAAATTGCATATATCAACTCCAAGACAACAAGGCTCAACGGGAGGATGTTCATTTGAACCAACAGGATGGATATGCTTCATAACAGCTCCTCACCTTAATCCAATTAGAGACTACGTTTGATCAATGCCACAGTGATCTACAACGCAGATGCTGCCGCCATCCATGTCATAGTCGCAGTAATCGTATGCACCACAGCCATCTGCTTTATCATAAACAGTACAGATGTCAGTAATGCCCAAGAGGCAGTCAAAAGACATCGGCTTCACGCCTGCCTCGTCGCCACTTCCTGGATTAATCGGATGAATATGCTTCACGACTACCTCCCTTTGAGTGCAGAAAAACCTCAATATTGTGTATAACAAACCAAGATGTCTAGTTCACCATATTTCTAGAATGGTTTCGGCGAACGTAGCAATAAGCTTCGCAGACGGTAATCAGAAGAACGAACACCTCCACAATGGTGACAGCAATGCGCTGAACCGCTTATTCCGATACAGTAGCTTCTCGTTGATTTTTCTCCTGCGAAGATGAGTGGCGGGAAATAAGGTCAAAAGCCATCTCGTAGCACATTTTTCTATATTCACATGATGCAGGGTGTAGACTCTTGGGCAAGTAGCCGTGCTCGTCTGCAGCCTCCCAGCTACAGCCCCCACCACAGAAAGACCGAGCCCAACAGTCCGTACAGTCAATTCTTTTTTCGACACCCTGACTCCAGTTTTCAATATACCTAGTTTCGTCAATTCCGGTGACGATGTTGCCCATTTTGAATCGCATCATCCCGACAAACCTGTGACAGGGGTATACGTCCCCTTCGGGAGTCACGGAAATAAAACGCCTGCCAGCCCCGCATCCGACAAAGGCGATCCTGTTGCTCATAATCAAATCAACTGCAGTTTTCAATGTTCTAAACAAGGGCTTTTCCCCTTGATCAATCTGTTTGAGATATTGATCCGCCAAATCTATTAGGCCCGCCCTGATTTTGTTTAATGAGTGTTCGTCGAGTTTGATATTCTCATCGAATGAGCTCACGGGCGAGAAGTAAATCCTTCTGAAGCCCATCTCTTTAAACTGAAGATAGTCTTCAACAAGGTTACAGTTATTATTTGTTAAGGTCGCTCTTGCGCCGAAGGGGAACGACTCGGAAAAACGACGAACGTTTTTGTCGATATCGGAGAAAGAGCCGCCTCCCGTCTTGTACGGGCGCGATGCATCGTGCTTGCATCCTGTACCATCGAGACTAATCAGAACAGAAAACTCGTGCTCCTTGAAAGAATTCACAGCAGTGTCATTCAAAAGCGTTCCGTTGGTCGTAATAGAATAGGTAAAGTTTCTATTGGGGTATATTCTTTTTGAATAGTCGACCGTTTTCCATATCAGCGGCTCGTTAATCATGGGTTCCCCACCAAAAAAGACGATCGCAAGCGTTTCGTTTTCCGATGAACTTGCGACGAGGTAGTCGACCGCCTTGAAGGCTATCTCGTCTGTCATCAGCAGAGGAGACGTTCCATAATCTCCTTTACCGGCAAAACAGTAACTACAACCAAGGTTGCATGCATGTGAAACGTGGAGTTCGATGGATCTAAGTTTTCGAGGCGTGTCTTTTGTTAAGAAAGTCCGCTCAGACAATCGTTGAAACTCATCAATGTCGTCTTCAAGTTCTGCTATGGTCGTTTGGTCGTAGCCTTTCGCAGCAAGTGACTTTGTTAGCAACTCCGAGTTGACCGTTCTTCCCGATGCTTCAAATATGCGAAGCGCATCTTCTGATGCTTGGTCAACCTGAAAGCAATTGCGAGTGACCTCATCGAAGCAGTAACGACGATCACTTACTGAGAAAAAATGCATACGTTCCTCAATTTCATGCTGGACTGGCACTAACCTTGTTTATTGTTGCGCAGCTATAAAAAACCACCAGCGGGGATTCGGTGTGCGGCCCAATCGGACTCCCAAAAGGTTCTATTTGAGACTGGCAAGCTTTGTGTTGTTGGCACTTCGACAGCGCTCTTTATTCCAACATGGAGCCTCGCAGTTTGAGTCGACTTGCCTCTGGAAGGTCCGATCTTAACTTGATTTAGGATGAAAACAGATTACAGGCGCGCTCCTCTAGAAAGAAAGGAAACCAATCGCCGCCTTTCACCAGGAAAGTTTTTATAGCCCACCTCGAGCAAAATGAAAGATGCGAGAGCGATTGGGGAACAACGCGAATCTCCCCTTTTGGGTGGGAGCGAGCCTTCAGCCACCGGCGAACGACTCGCCCTGGTCAGAATCTGGAAGTGGTGCCGGGCCGCTTGGGCCTCCCCGGTGACTTCGTGGGGCTTACCTGCCAGACGTCGAGGAGTACATCCGCAAGATTCGTTCCCTATGCCGTTTGCTCTCACGCCCGCCTTAGTTCCAAGTCGGGCGAGCACGAGGTCGCGCCGGCGCATCCGCTGGGACTGCTGTGCGTGCAAAACGGCTACGTGGTGAGCGTCCCGCGCTGGATTCAGCCGAGTGAGGAAGGCGTTGAGATCGGCGCGCTGGCAACGGGGGAGGGCGGCATCACCGACGACGTCTCGGCCCGCCATGCCCATATCTGGTGCGATGCTCAAAATATCTGGCACGTCGAGGACTTGTCGTCCACCAACGGAACCATGGTGGTAAACGGCGCGACGAACGTCTGCATCCAGGTCGAGCCCGGCCGCTCCGCTCAGCTCAACCCCGGCGACGAGCTCAGACTTGGCGAATCCACCACCTACGCTATCCTCCTCGGCGTCGGCGCCCTCTAGTCGGCAGATGGGGACGTTCCTTTTATGCCGGCACTCCGGGACACTCCATGGCGCGCCAGGGCCAATCGCCCGGGGACGAAGCGTTCATTTTGGCCCTTGGCGGTCACCCGAGGTAAACCTTTACCGCCCACCTATATTTGTCGAAATTACACTTGGCGGCGGGGTACAATAAACCCGCATGCGGATTTCCGTTGCGGGTGCCTCCCATCGCCGGGGCGTGCCCGGGAGCATCCGGCATGCGGCCTTTGCGGCGCTCGGTCATGTGCAAGACGGGCAGCTGGGCCTGTGGAGTGCGTGCAGCCCTCCTCGCCTCGGCATGCCTTCTCTCCACGCCATGTACCTGCTGCTGAGCCTGCCTGCCAGATGATGGAAGCAACAGCGAAAATCCCATCACGCCAATATCCCGGCGATCGCCGGGGCCTGTATACCTATATGAGAGGAGAGGGGTATATGGCGCGTAAGTTTAAGTCTATGGACGGCAACGAGGCGGCCGCATATGTTTCGTATGCGTACACCGAGGTAGCGGGAATCTATCCCATTACGCCGTCCAGCCCGATGGCCGACCATGTCGACCAGTGGGCGGCCCAGGGTCGCAAGAACATCTTCGGCACCCCGGTCAAGGTCGTCGAGATGGAGTCCGAGGCGGGTGCAGCCGGTACTGTTCACGGTTCGCTGGGCGCCGGTGCTCTGACCACCACCTACACGGCTTCTCAGGGTCTGCTCCTGATGATCCCGAACATGTACAAGATCGCGGGCGAGCAGCTCCCGGGCGTCTTCCACGTCTCCGCGCGTTGCGTCGCTTCCCACGCCCTGAACATCTTTGGCGATCACTCCGACGTCATGGCCTGCCGTCAGACCGGCTTCGCCATGCTCGCCGAGGGCAACGTCCAGGAGGTCATGGACCTCTCGCCGGTGGCTCACCTTGCCGCCATCGAGGGCAAGACTCCGTTCCTTAACTTCTTCGACGGCTTCCGCACCAGCCACGAGATCCAGAAGGTCGCCATGTGGGACTACAAGGATCTGGCCGAGATGTGCGACATGGACGCCGTCCAGGCTTTCCGCGATCACGCGCTCAACCCTGAGCACCCGCACACCCGCGGCAGCCACGAGAACGGCGACATCTTCTTCCAGAACCGCGAGGCCTGCAACAAGGTCTACGACGAGCTTCCCGCCGTCGTCGAGGGCTACATGAAGAAGATCAACGAGAAGCTCGGCACCGATTACGGCCTGTTCAACTACTACGGCGCTCCCGATGCCGACCGCGTCGTCGTGTGCATGGGCTCCTTCTGCGACGTGCTCGAGGAAGTCATCGACTACCTCAACGCTCACGGCGAGAAGGTCGGCCTGGTCAAGGTTCGTCTGTTCCGTCCGTTCTCCATCAAGCACTTCGTCGACGTTCTCCCCGAGACCGTCCAGAAGATCGCCGTTATGGACCGCACCAAGGAGCCGGGTTCCATCGGCGAGCCGCTCTACCAGGACGTCGTCTCCGCTCTCTACGAGGCCGGCAAGACGGGCATCAAGGTCGTCGGCGGCCGTTACGGCCTGGGCAGCAAGGACACGCCTCCCGCGTCCGCGTTCGCTGTCTTCGAGGAGCTCAAGAAGGACGAGCCCAAGCGCGAGTTCACCATCGGCATTGTCGATGACGTGACCAACCTGAGCCTGCCCGAGGCCGAGGATGCGCCCAACACCGCAGCTCCCGGCACCATCGAGTGCAAGTTCTGGGGTCTGGGTGGCGACGGTACCGTCGGCGCCAACAAGAACTCGATCAAGATCATCGGCGATCACACCGACAAGTACGTTCAGGCCTACTTCCAGTACGACTCCAAGAAGACCGGCGGCGTCACCGTTTCGCACCTGCGCTTTGGTGATTCCCCGATCCGTTCGCCGTACTACGTGACCAAGGCCGACTTTGTCGCCTGCCACAACCCCAGCTACATCGTCAAGGGCTTCAAGATGGTCCGCGACGTCAAGCCGGGCGGCACCTTCCTGGTCAACTGCCAGTGGAGCGACGAGGAGTTCGCTGAGCACATGCCCGCCGTGGCCAAGCGCTACATCGCGAACAACAACGTCAACGTCTACCTGATCGACGCTATCGATCTGGCCGCCAAGGTCGGCATGGGCAAGCGCACCAACACGGTGCTCCAGTCCGCCTTCTTCGCGCTGGCCAAGGTCCTGCCCGCCGAGGACGCTCTGCAGTACATGAAGGACGCGGCCACCAAGTCCTACATGAAGAAGGGCCAGGCCATCGTCGACGCCAACCACAAGGCCATCGATGCCGGCGCTACCGCCTTCCGTAAGTTCGAGGTTCCGGCCGACTGGGCTACCGCCGAGGATGCCGCTCCCGTCGAGCTCTCCGAGGAGACCAAGTCTGCCATCGCCCAGCAGGTCAAGAACCTGCTTGAGCCCATCGATCGCATGGATGGCGACAGCCTGCCTGTTTCCGCTTTCGTCGATTGCGCCGACGGCCAGTTTGAGCTGGGCGCCTCCGCATACGAGAAGCGCGGCGTCGCCGTGGTCGTTCCCCACTGGGACGAGACCAAGTGCATCCAGTGCAACCAGTGCGCCTATGTGTGCCCGCATGCCACCATCCGTCCGTTCGCGATGACCGAGGACGAGGCTGCCGCCGCGCCCGAGGCTACTCGCACGCTCGACGCCATGGGCCCCAAGGCCAAGGGCATGAAGTTCACCATGGCCGTGTCTCCGCTCGACTGCATGGGCTGCACCAACTGCGTCAAGGTTTGCCCCAAGGGCGCCCTCGAGATGGTTCCCACCGAGCAGGAGATGGACCAGCAGCCCGTTTGGGACTACATGGTCGAGAACGTCTCCGAGAAGAAGGAGCTCATCGCGGCCAACGTCAAGGGCAGCCAGTTTAAGCAGCCCTACCTGGAGTTCTCCGGCTCCTGCGCCGGCTGCGCCGAGACCGCCTATGCACGTCTGGTGACCCAGGTCGCCGGCGATCGCATGTTCATTTCCAACGCCACCGGCTGCTCCTCCATTTGGGGCAACCCCGCTGCCACCGCTCCTTACTGCAAGGACAAGGACGGTCACGGCCCGGCGTGGAACAACTCCCTGTTCGAGGACAATGCCGAGCACGGTCTGGGCATGGCCGTCGGTTACGAGGCCGTCCAGCACAAGCTGATCGCCGCTACCCAGGACATCATCGCTGCCGATGGTCCGTCCGATGAGCTCAAGGCTGCCGGCCAGGCTTGGATCGACTCCGTCAACGACGCCGAGGCCTCCAAGACCGCTGCCGCTGCCTACGTTGCCGAGCTCGAGAAGTGCGGCTGCGACGCTTCCAAGGCGATCCTCGCCGACAAGGCTTACCTCACCAAGAAGTCCTTCTGGATCTTCGGCGGCGACGGCTGGGCCTACGACATCGGCTTCGGTGGCCTGGACCACGTCTTGGCTTCCGGCCACAACGTCAACGTCTTCGTCTTCGACACCGAGGTCTACTCCAACACCGGCGGTCAGGCCTCCAAGGCCTCGAACCTGGGCCAGGTTGCTCAGTTCGCCGCTGCCGGTAAGGTGACCAAGAAGAAGTCCCTGGCCGAGATCGCCATGAGCTACGGCTACGTCTACGTGGCGCAGGTCGCCATGGGCGCCAACCCGGCTCAGACCCTCAAGGCCATCCACGAGGCCGAGGCCTACGACGGCCCGTCCCTCATCATCGGCTACAGCCCCTGCGAGATGCACTCCATCAAGAAGGGTGGCATGCAGAACTGCCAGGCCGAGATGAAGAAGGCTGTCGAGTGCGGTTACTGGAACCTCTTCCGCTTCAACCCCGAGGCTGCTGCCGGCAAGAAGTTCTCGCTCGATTCCAAGGAGCCCGCGGGCGGTTATCAGGAGTTCCTGATGAACGAGGCCCGTTACGCTTCGCTGACGCGTTCCTTCCCCGAGCGCGCCGAGGAGCTCTTCAAGGAGAATGAGCAGGCCGCTATGGACCGCTATCAGCACCTGCTGAAGCTCAAGACGGTGTACAACGAGGCCTAGGTCTCCCACCGCAGGATCTGAGGGCTAACCTTCGCGGACGTCCTCGGACATGAAAGAACCCCCGCTGCGCACTACGTGCGGCGGGGGTTCTTTCGTCCTGCGGAGTGTCCGCGAAGGTTAGCCCTCAGATCCTGCTACGACTACGTCCTCGGATGTGATGGCGGATGAAGGACGTGGTTGTGGGGGGGCTTTTGTCCCCTTCGCTGTTTCGCGGCTTTGCCGCGAAACCTCGCGCCACTTTGGGGATGGATGGGGGACTTGGCCGTTGCCGCTTTTTCGGAGCTCTTCTTTATTCCTTTTGTTGGATGAAAAGCCCCTTGTTTTTGCAGGGGTGCATACTCGACTTATATGTGCATAGAATCTCGTATAGTGCGAGTAAGATATTGCGCTGTCTGTTTTGTGTTTAGCAAAGATATAGTTTGCATAATCCGACATAATCCTCGCTTCATTTAAATAAAGTCGCACGTAAATTACGTAGATATGTCTTAGCTGGAGTTCTGTACGCTGAGCGGATAAAAACGACCGTTCACCGTTCAACTATTTTCAAAATGAATAAAATGAGCGATAAAGAGAATATAAACCTTAATAAACTCGCGTATCGCACGGACGCGGGTTATTAATGGGTTGTAGGCCTTTTACAGAAAGGATTCCAGCAATGTCTAAGCCTCTTGGCAAGCCCGATCGTATTGTCGTCGCCCTTGGCGGCAACGCCCTCGGCAACAACCCCGTTGAGCAGATCGAGGCCGTGAGCAACACCGCCCACGCTCTCCTCGGGCTCATCGAGCAGGGCAATGAGATCATCATCACCCACGGCAACGGCCCGCAGGTCGGCATGATCCAGAACGCCTTCGCTGCTGCCCACGATGCCATCGGTACCCCCGAGATGCCGCTGCCCGAGTGCGGCGCCATGTCCCAGGGCTACATTGGTTATCACCTGCAGCAGGGCATCGGCCGCGAGATGCACAAGCGCTATAAGCGTTGGCACG
>USHA01000009.1 GCA_900554325.1 uncultured Collinsella sp. | reverse complement strand
CGCTGCGCACTTCGTGCGGCGGGGGCTTCCTCCGTCCTGCGGGAAGATTGTGGGGCTAACGGGCAGGGGCCCGCCGGCTCGTTATCGTGGCGGGCGCAGTTCTGAGGAGCTCAATGGGTTATCTCGCTAAGTAAAAAGATGGTTCGCGGTGGTATTGTTGCTGTGGGTTTAATTCGATATGAAAGGGTGACTTTGGTGTCCAAGATGGATTCTACGCTCTCCTATATTACTGACCAGCTGAAGGCGCTGACTTCTATTGCTTCGCCGACGGGCTATACCCGTGCGGCGACTGATTATCTGATGGAGACCCTGCGCGATATGGGGTTTGGGCCTGAGCGTTCTAATAAGGGTAACGTGCTCGTTGAGCTTGGCGGCGAGGGCGAGCCGCTTGTGTTGGCGAGCCATGTCGACACCCTGGGCGCCATGGTGCGCTCCATTAAGGACAATGGCCGCCTGCGTCCCACGACGCTTGGTGGGCACCAGTGGTCTACGGCCGATGGCGAGAACTGCACCGTCTACACGCGCGACGGCAATGTGTACACGGGCGTGGTCCTCAATACCGAGCCTTCGGCGCATGTGGCCGACGAGCCGGTCAAGACCATCGAGAAGAACATGGAAATCCTGCTCGACGAGAACGTTGACAGCAAGGACGATGTGCTCGAGCTGGGTATTCAGACCGGCGACATCATCGCTATGGACCCGCGCACTGCGGTGACGGAGAGCGGCTACATCAAGAGTCGCTTCCTTGATGACAAGCTGTCCGCGGCGATTCTGCTGGGTCTCGCCCGCGCCGTCGCCGCTGGCGAGGTGACGCTTTCGCGCAAAGTGTCATTGCTCTTTACCGTGTACGAGGAGGTCGGCCATGGCGGTGCCTTTGTGCCGGCCGACACGCGCGAGATGATCAGCGTGGACATGGGCTGCGTGGGCGACGACCTGGGCTGCACCGAGCGCATGGTTTCGATTTGCGCCAAGGATTCGGGCGGTCCGTACAACTACGACCTGGTGACCACGCTGTCCAACATCGCGCGCGAGCTGGAGCTCGATTACGCCATCGATGTGTATCCGCACTACGGCTCGGACGTTGAGGCCACGCTCTCGGCCGGCTACGACATCCGTCACGGCCTGATCGGCCCCGGCGTGTATGCGAGCCACAACTACGAGCGCAGCCACATGGACGGCGTGCGCAACACCTACGAGCTCGTCCGCGCCTACGTACAGCGCTAGGGGAGCAGCTTGCGACTCTGTTGACCAATTGCTCTAAGGCCCGATTGCTCGGGCCTTTTTTCGCTTCAGTCTGTTTAGTATTATGCTGTATGTAGCTAATTAACTTTACGTTTAGAATACTTAACGAGGTGATGCGGCGTATGGATACATCTGAGTACTTGTCTATGGGTGATGCTGCCCGCCTGTTGGGCGTTACGAAAGCCCGCATATCTCAGCTTGCCGCATCGGGAACGCTCGCGTGCGATATTGTGGGCGGACGGAAGATGGTTGAGTATGATTCTGCGGTCGCTTATCAAAAGGTCCGCAAACGTGGACGCCGTCCTGCGGCCGATGTGGGGCGCAAGTTTACGCTGATGTCCGCCGATTACGAGGTTGCACGTGTTTCGTTTGATCCGACGCGCGAGTTTTCCTTCGAAATCGCCGAGGTACTCGATGCGCAGAGGATGCCGTTTGGCACGTGCTCGAGCTCTTCTCCTACGGTGAATAAACGGGAGCTCAACGCGTGGTGGGGGCATCGGTCGGTACCCGATGTTCGCCCCGGGCTTATCTCGCGCTACCGCGAGCTGGGGATTGTCAACGACACTGAGGTGCCGGTTCGGTGTCTGGGTCTCTCGCTTTCGGATTGTTATTGGCTGCGGCCGGCCGATTGCGGCGAACTCAAATGGCAAAACATCAATTACTTTGAGAACGAATTTGAGCGATCGGCGCCCGAAGAGCGTTCGGGTTGGCTGGAGGGCATCGGTCTTAAAAATCCCGACAACACATCCGAGGGCGAGCTTCCTAAATCGTGGATGATTCGCAACGGTGTTCGCGTTCTGGTCAAGGGGTGCGGCATGGACGACCAACGGCCCTTTAACGAGGCGGTTGCAACGGCTCTACATCGTCGCTTGCTGTCGGAGGGTGAGTTTGTTCCTTATACGGTTGAGCGGATGTTCGATGGCCCTGTGTGCCTGTGCGACGACTTTCTTGATGGCCGCGAGGAATACGTTCCGGCTGTTTACGTTAAGGGCGTACTTGGTAGCCAGCGGGGAAACTCGACATACGATCGATACTGTCGCTACCTTGGCAAGCATGGTGCCAATGAGGCCGCTGTGAGAAGGTCTATGTCGCAGATGATTGTCTGCGATGCCCTTTTGGCCAACAGCGACCGCCATTGGCGAAACTTCGGCATCATCCGTAATGTCGACACCCTGGAGATAAAACCTGCTCCGCTGTTCGATAGCGGTAACTGCTTGTGGTACAACGTACCAACTGCCGTGCTCGCAGCTGGGGAGTTTGGGTTTTCCGCTAAGCCGTTTGGGCCCGACCCTTCCGTCCAGCTGGCGCTTGCGGACTCGCTCGATTGGTTCGATTCATCGCGACTCAACGGATTTGTTGATGAGGCGATCGAGATTCTTTTGCAGAGCGAATGGGCGACGGCGGAGGGTCGACTCGAGTCCATTCGCCGCGGCCTCGAGCGTCGCGTTATCGAGGTGAATGCTGCTGTTGAAGTGCTTCGACACGTGCGGCGATAATCCCGCGGCTACTTGATGGCGGCAGTCACGGTACCGCCGCCGAGGACGATGTCGCCGTGGTAGACTACAACGGCCTGGCCGGGGGCGATGGCTCGCTGCGGCTCGTCAAAAGTCAGCAGCATTTGCCCGTCTTCGCCGCGCGTAAGGGTCGCTGCTTGGTCTTTCTGACGGTAACGGTACTTGGCGCCCACGCGAATGCCGCCGGCATCGAGTTCTGCCTCCATGCGGTCGGCAGGGGCGCTCCAGATCCAGTCGTCGGCCGTGAGTGCTGTGGCCGTTAGGTCCTCGGCCTCGCCCAGATGCACGGTGTTGTTGGCGGCATCGACGCCCGTCACATACACGGGATGCGCCATCGCGACGCCCAAGCCCTTGCGCTGGCCGATGGTATAGCGCAACGCGCCGTTATGGCGTCCGACCACGCTGCCGTCGCGCCACACAATGTCGCCCGGTGCAGCGGGATGTCCGCAGCGGCGCTCGATATAGCCCGCGTAGTCACCGTCTGGAATAAAGCAGATGTCCTCGCTTTCGGCCTTCTGGGCGTTGGTAAAGCCTTGCTCGGCGGCTATGCGGCGCACGTCGCGCTCTTTGTCTAGGCCTGCCAGCGGAAAGATCGTGTGCGCCAGGCGCTCCTGCGTAAGCGAATATAAAAAGTAGCTCTGGTCCTTTTTGGGATCTTCGCCGCGATGCAGCTGCCAGGTGCCGTCTACTGTCTGGCTTGTTTTGGCGTAATGACCCGTTGCGATGTAGTCGCAGCCCATGTCCAGCGCCGCACCGAGCAACGCGCCAAACTTTATGTGGCGGTTGCAGATGATGCACGGGTTGGGCGTCAGCCCCTCCTGGTAGGCGTTCACAAAGCGCTCGATAACGCTGTGGTCGAAGGTCTGCTGCAAGTCGAGCACATGGTGGGGTATCCCCAGACGCTCGGCGACGGCCTTCGCATCGGCGATGTCGCGGTCGACCTTACTCATGCCCGTGGCGGGATCGGGCGCGGGGCAGGTGAGGCGCATGGTGGCGCCGACGCATTCGTAGCCCTGGCTTTTGAGCAGGTACGCGGTCACGCTGGAATCGACGCCGCCGCTCATGGCGACGAGCACGCGCTTGTTGTGCATGGGGAGGTTCTCCTTGGTGGCATGTGGCCAAAAAAGAAAAGCGGCGCGGGAGGCTGGTTCCGCGCCGCAGACATTGTAGCAAGTTCGGGCGTCTCGTGGGACACCCTGATTGGATGGGCTCAGACTGCCGGGAGAGAGGAGACCGGCTCGTCCGTGGGCTCAACCTATGGGCGACAGGCCCTAGTCCTGGAAGAGCGCCGTGGACAGGTAGCGCTCGCCGGTGTCGGCAAGCAGGGCCACGATGGTCTTGCCCTCGTTCTCGGGGCGCTTGGCCAGCTGCAGCGCGGCCCACACGGCGGCGCCGGACGAAATGCCCACGAGCACGCCCTCCTTGTGGCCCACGGCGCGGCCGGTGGCAAAGGCGTCGTCGTTCTCGACGGGGATGATTTCGTCGTAGACTTGGGTGTCGAGGACGTCGGGCACAAAGCCGGCGCCGATACCCTGGATCTTGTGCGGGCCGGCCTGGCCCTTGGAGAGCACCGGGGAGGTGGCGGGCTCGACGGCGACGACCTGAATCTCGGGGTTTTGTTCCTTGAGGAACTCGCCCACGCCGGTCACGGTGCCGCCGGTGCCGACGCCGGCGACGAAGATGTCGACCTTGCCGTCGGTGTCATCCCAGATCTCGGGGCCGGTCGTGGCCTTGTGGATGGCGGGGTTGGCGGGGTTCACAAACTGGCCGGCGATGATGCTGTTTGGCGTCTCCTTCTGCAGTTCCTCGGCCTTGGCGATGGCGCCCTTCATGCCCTTGGAACCGTCGGTGAGCACGAGCTGTGCGCCATATGCCTGCATAAGCTTGCGGCGTTCGACGGACATAGTCTCGGGCATGGTGATGATCACCTTGTAGCCGCGAGCCGCCGCCACCGAGGCGATGCCGACGCCGGTGTTGCCACTCGTGGGCTCGATGATGGTGTAGTCGCCGCCGCGCACGAGCTTGCCGGCCTTCTCGGCCTCGTCGATCATGTTCTTGGCGACGCGGTCTTTGACGGAGCCGGCGGGGTTGAAGTATTCCAGCTTGACGAGCACGCGGGCCTTGAGGTCCTCATCGGCCTCAAAGTGAGTGAGCTCCAGAAGCGGAGTGTGGCCGATAAGCTGATCGATGGACGTGTAAACATTGCTCATGGTGAACCTCCAAAGTGTTCAAATGACTGGATACCGTGTGGTTTTACGGTGTGTGTAGCAGCGAAACCCACAAACCTTATGGGTTGTTCGTTTTGCTGTTGGCAAGCATAGTAGACAGTAAAGCCTAGTAACGCAATAGGAAATAGAAGATTATTACGAGTCGATTAACCATCTTGACCGGAACGGGTATTTTCAAAACCAATATTTCGGCTAGAATTTCTACGGACTAAATGACCGAAAGGCAGCACTATACATGTTGGTTTCTACTAAGGGCAGATATGCCCTGCGCGTTATGGTCGATCTGGCCGAGCACCAGGCAGCCGGTCGCATCCCGCTCAAAGAGATCGCGGCGCGACAGGGGATTTCCGAGAAATATCTCGAGAACATTTTGGCTACGCTCGTGCGCGCCAACATGCTCTCGGGCATGCGCGGCAAGGGCGGCGGCTATGTGCTCACGCGCCCGCCCGAGCAATACACGGTGGGCGAGATCTTGCGCCTGACCGAGGGCAGTCTGGCGCCGGTCGCCTGCCTGGATGGCGACTGCAAGGGCTGCTCGCGTTCGGATGAGTGCCCCACGCTCGACGTGTGGAAGAACCTGGACAAGCTCATCAACGACTACCTCGACGGTGTGACGCTCGATCAACTTGTCGCTCCCAACCATGGCTACGACTACGTCATCTAACCCACACCTGCATTTGGGGACGGGGTGGAAATGGTAGATTTTCTCGCCCTTTGAGACTTGGCAAATAAGAAGGCCGCCCATTTTTGCGATGGGCGGCCTTCGTTTTGGGCTGTTGAGACGGACACGGCCGGAATGGCCATTTTAGTCCTCGGCGATGCTGTCGAGGATGCTGCGCGTGATGGACACCAGGATGCTGCCCATAAAGGCCGATCCAAAGCTGGCGATGGAGATGCCGACGCCCAGCAGGTTGACCGACAGGTAACTCGCGAGCTCAAGCATAAAGCTGTTGACGACAAGCTGGAAAATGCCCAGCGTAATGATCGTGAGCGGCAGCGAGATGACCGTGAGGAACGGTTTGACGAACGAATCGACAATGTTCAGGAACAGTCCCACAAAGGCAAAGCAGACCCAGGTCTCGGCAAAGCCGAAGGGTTGGATACCGGGGACGAGGAACGTGGCGATCGCGATGGCGATCGAGGTGAAGAGCCAGTTAAGCATAAAGCGCATGGCGTGAATCCTTTCTTGCGCCGGGATTGCTGGCGTCGCGTGAAGCGGCTTACGGCGGCGACCTGGATGGTTGCGCGGGCGCGCCGCGGTGTTTGGGCGCCCATTGTCTCAAATATTCGTGGAGCTTACGTGCGCATATGGTTTCTAAACGGCGTTCGTCCTGAAAAACGCGCCGCTGGCAGAGAGTCTTGTCGCTTTAGTTTGGTGGTGTGCTACACTGCTACGGGCAAAAGCCACAGGCGTTGCCCTATTGCATAGAACGGGTGAACGATGCCCGATGTCAGTATCAACTTCGATGCCTTTTGGCGGGTTTGGCGGTGATCGATGAATATCGAGAACATGTTTGACAAGCCTGATGTCAAGCAGCTGGTCCACGCATTTAGCCTTTTGGACGACGAGAAGGATATCCAAGCGTTTTTGACCGATATCTGCACGCCGCGCGAGATTTGCGACCTTTCTCAGCGTTTGCAGGTTGCGCGCTATTTGGACGAGGGCGAGCCTTATGTTGAGGTCCAGGCCCGTACCGGCGCTTCGTCCACCACGGTGAGCCGCGTTTCAAAGGCGCTGAACGGCGAGTACGGTGGCTACCGCAAGATCCTCATTAAGTTGGAGGATGGCGAGTAGGCCAGCGACAACATTGAATTACGAAGAACCGTCCCTCCGGGGGCGGTTTTTATATGCCTGCAATCGGCTGGTGCGTTGGGTTCAGGTTGCTTTGTACCAAAAGATGGAACTGCGGTGGCAATGTGTCCGCTTGGGCGGGTAGGATGGATGCATTGATTATTGCGAACGGTTTGAGCGGAGGACCATGCCTGTTCGAATCTATACCACCAATGCCGGCACGGATTTGAGCGATGCCGAGTCGGCGCTGCTTGCCGACCTTGTTGACCGCCACGGACGTGCCGTGCTGCTGGCACCTACGTTTGCCGAGCTCGACCTGTGCCGTCATGATGCGGCGGAAGCCGGGATTTCGCTGGGTATTGACTACAAGACGTCTACATCGTGGCTTCGCTCGCTTTGGGAGCTTTTGGGCGACGGGCGCGGTTTCGTCGACAACCTGCAGCGCCAGATGCTGTTCTCGGACATGATCGATCGCCGCGACGACGCTGCTCTGCAGCCGCTCTCGCGCAGCCAAGGCACGGTACGCATGCTTTCGCGTATGGCCCGCGATGTGTTGCCTGGCGTGGCGGGGACGGGCGGCGAACGCTGCCGCGATGCCGCCGCTCAGCCCGAGCCCAAAAGCGACGCTGAGGCCCGCGTGTTCGAGCTGTTGAGCGCCTATGCGAGCGGCTTGGACCGTCGAGATATGGTCGAGCCCTGCGAGGCAGCTGATATTATGGCCGGTGCCCTGGCCGATAGCCTGCCGACGTGCACTCGCGCCGTATGCGTGCGCGGTATCACGTCTTTTACGCACGGTCTGCTCGAGCTGCTGTCTGCCGTGGCGAACAATGGGGGAGAGGTCGTCGTGCTGCTTGCCCGCGAGCAGGCGGCGATGCGCGAGGAGCTTGCCACGGCATTTGATGCCCGCGATGTGTTGTTTGAGATCGCGCCGCTGGGGAAGAGCGCCGTCGCGTCTGATGTCGCTTGCGGGAACGCCGCTCGGCCTGCCTTTATTGAGGTCGCTGGCCCCCATGCCCGTGCTCATGTCTATACGGACGCAATTGATGATCTGGTAAAAGCGTGCCTGGGTTCCGAGGTCGCCGGCGCCGCGACGCCCGTCGACCCCGTGCGCGTGCTCGTTGTTTCTGCCCGGGCATCCCAGCTGTTCGGTGAGCTCGCCTCTCGTCTGGCGGCTCGTCATATCGCTGCCGAGACAACTGAGTTCACGGCGTTTTCCCAATCCATTGCGGGCAGGCAGTTTGCGGCGCTTGCCGGCCTGATCGAGCGCATGAAGGCCGCCGATGAGGGCATGGCGTCAAAGACCGAGTGGTGGCCCGCGCCGGAGCTTACCGACTGGATCTACAGTCCGCTTTCGGGCGCTGATGCCGTCAATGCCCGTACCTTCGATAAGAATATGCGTCTCTCGCGCAGCAAGACTACCGCGGGCGTTAAGAGCCTGCTGCAGAGTGTCCAAGGCCAGGTGAGGGGCGCGCGCAAGGCGGCGAGCGACGATAACTGGTTTAAGAACGTACCGTGTGTGGTCTCGGACGTGTTCCAGGCTCTGTGGCGTGACAAGCCCGTGACGGCGCTCAAGGCCATGCTTGCCGTTGCCGAGGCGTTGCCCGATCGCTCGCTGGGCAGCTTGGATGGCCAGGCCCGTCGCCAGGCGGAGGTAGCCCTGCTGCGCCACGCCATCGACATCCTTATGAACGGCGCCCGCGCGCTCGACGTGTCGCAGGCCGCGACCGTGCCCGTGCTCGATGGCATTCGCACTAAGGTGGACAAGCGTAGCACCGCCTATGATTACGAGACCCACGAGGTTGACCGCGCGCCGCGTGCTCAGGTTCGTTTTGCTTCGCTTGCCGATGCGGCGGCTCTGCGCCCCGGCAGCTACGATGCCGTGCTGTTTGCCGATGTCGATCTGGACAGCTATCCGCTCTCACATGAGGAGGGGCCGCTGGCCACGCTGACGGCGAGCCTTGGTCGCGAGGGCGCGACGCTTGAGCCCGCGGCCTTGCTGCGCGTGCGCTTTGGCCACGCGATGCGGGCGGCACGCGGCCCGGTTGCGCTTGCGCGCGTGACGCACGATCGCCAGGCGCGCGAGTGCTACCCGGCAGCCGTATGGACCGAGCTGCTGGCACATGCCGAGGCCGCTGGCGCTGCCAAGCCCACGCGCGTGGGCGAGGGCGATATCATCGCCGACTTTGATCCCGCTGCAGGCGAAGGTCTTAGGCGCGAGCGCGTGACCTGCGAAGCTCCTCAGCATCTGAGCGATGAAGCCATTCCGTATCTGGTCCTGCGCCGTCGCGATGGCGAGGGCGAGGACGCGCCGCTCGTGCCGCGTCTGACGTCCGCCTCGCAAATCGAGGCCTATTCTACCTGCCCACTGTGCTGGTTCGTGTCGTATCGCGTTAAGCCCCAGTCTATCGACGCGGGCTTTGGCAACATGGAGAAGGGCAACTTTGTCCACGACGTGTTGGAGCATCTGCATGCCCGTCTGTCCCAAGAGGGCATGGAGCGCGTGACGCCCGAGAATCTGCCGCGTGCACAGGAGCTGCTGCACGAGGTCTTTGACGAGACGTTGGCCGAGCACGCCGGCAAGCGCGGCACGGAGGGCCCGCTGGTGCCGCTCTCTGCGGTGGAGGAGCGCCAGGTGGCCGAGATCTTGCCGCAGCTGGAGGGTGTGCTTGCCTACGAGTCCGAGGCACTTGCCCCCTTTGCCCCGCGCTACCTGGAGTTCGCCTTCAACGAGCTCAAGGTCGAGTATGCCGGTTGGCCGCTTGGCGGGCGCATCGATCGCGTGGACGTGGACGCCGAGAATCGTGCCGTGGTGATCGACTACAAGCATCGCACGGGCGTTGAGGAGTTTAAGCTCGCCGACCCTACGGTGCGCGACGAGGAATCGGGCACGGCGCCCATCGACGATCCGCGCTGGTTGCCACCACATACCCAAACGCTCATCTACGCCCAGGCCATGCGCCGGGCGCTGGATTTGGACACCCGCGCGGCGCTCTACTTTTCGACCAAGGGCGGCAAGCCGGCGTTGCGCGGTGCTGCGAGCGCCGAGCTGCTCGAGGAAGAGCGCGGCGACGGTCGCATCCCGGGCCTTAAGAAAGGTTTCCCCGGCGAGGGTGGCAGCATGGACTTCGACGCCCTGCTCGATCGCGTTGAGGCCGGCATCGCCGAGCGCCTGCGCGAGCTCGAGGCAGGCAACGTTGCCGCCGTCGACCCGACGTCGGCTCAGGCCGCGCATGCGCGCTGCTCGTATAACCACGAAGGAACGTTTGTAAGGAGGGACGTGTAGACCATGGATCTTTCGACTTTGATGCCGCAACAGCTGCAGATTGTCAAAACGCTCGACCGTCCGCTGTTTGTCTCGGCGGGCGCCGGTTCGGGCAAGACCTTTACCCTCACGCGCCGCATCGTCTACGCGCTCTCGCCCGAATCCGGTCCGTTCGTTGAGCATCTGGACCAGGTGCTCGCCATTACCTTTACCAAAGATGCAGCGGCCGAGATTCGCGACCGCGTGCGCCGTGCGCTTATCGACGAGGGCATGGACGAGGAAGCACTGACCGTCGACGACGCGTGGATTTCGACTATTCACGGCATGTGCTCGCGTATCCTGTGCGCGCACGCGCTGGAGCTGGGCATCGACCCCGAGTTCACGGTGCTCACCGATACCGACGAGCTCATGGACCAGGCTGTTGAGCATGTGCTGGGTCGCGCGACGGCACCCGATGCCGCCCCCGAGCTCGCGGCATCGCTCAAGGCCCTCTATGCCTGGTATCCCATGGCGGGCGAGGGCGGTTCCTTTGGCGGCGGTACGACCATCAAGGGTCTGGTGCGCGACCTGCTGGAGCTGTCGAGCCAGTTGCCGGGCGGTATGGACGACGCGCGCGTGGCGCGCGGCCAGGCCGATACCTCGGCACTCGCCGATGCCTATCGCGCGGCGCTAGGCGCAAGCAAGGCCGCGACCGAGAAGGCGCAGACGGCGCTCGATGCCATCGACGCGTTTGAGGCGAGTGGCAAAACCATGGAGGATGCGGCGCGACTCATGATGTCGTGCACCATGCCGCGCGCGAGCAAGGCATTCCCCAAGGAGCAGGTCGAGCTGCTCAAGGCCGAGGCCGCCGATGCGTTTATCAATATCGTGCTTGCCTGCGGTGGCCCGGCGCTCGATGCGCTGGTGGGCCTGGCCCGTTCCGTCGAGGCCGAGTATCGCGCATTGAAGGCTGCCCAGTCCGCCCTCGATAATAACGACCTGCTGCGTATGGCCTACGAGGCCCTGCGCGATTACCCAGCCATCCGTGCTGCGTACGAGGGCCGCTTTAAGATGGTCATGATCGATGAGTTCCAGGATACCGATCAGATGCAGGTCGATTTGATTCGCTATCTGACGGGCGCGGGGGAGCGCGCGCTGTGCACCGTGGGCGATGCGCAGCAGTCGATCTACCGCTTCCGTGGCGCCGAGGTCGAGGTATTCCATCGCCAGGAGCGCAAGGTGGGCTCGTCTGCCGCGCCCGAGGCGACTGCCGTGACCGACACCCCCGCCGGCGAGCTCGTCAAGCTCGTGCGCAACTTCCGCAGCCATGACGAGGTACTGCGTTATGTGGCACGCGTCTTCGACGGCGATGACGGCGGCCTGATGCAGGGCTTTTTGGACCTTGAGGCGAGTGACGGACGCAAGGACACGCTGGTGGCAGACGCCTCGCGTCGCCAGGCCCTCTTTGTTGCCGGCGGCAGCACGCAGGAGCGCACACAGGCCAAGGCCCATGCGATCGCCGAGCGATTCCGCGCGCTTGCCGATGCCGGCCAGCCCCAGGGCGGCATGGTGCTGCTGCTGGGCCGCATGACCAATGCCGACGTCTACGCCCAGGCCTTCCGCGACCAGGGGCTCGACTGCGTCATCGCGGGCGGCTCGGTCTTTTCCCAAGCCGCCGAGGTGCAGGCGGTGCGCGCCCTGGTCTGCGCGCTCGCCAATCCGGCCGATACGGCGCAGGGCCTCATGCCGTTGCTGGCCTCGCCGATGTTTGCGCTCGGCGTCCAGGAGTTCCTGGCGCTGGCGACCAAGCTCGATAGCGAGACGGGGGAGACCTCGCGCCGCAACATCGATGCGGGCATCATGAGCGATTCCGATGCGCCGGGCCTGCAGGACCTGCCGCTCGTGACGCGCGCCCGCGAGGTGCTGCGTTATGCGCTTCGTCGCGTGGGCCGCGATTCGTTCGCCGCCATCGCGCGCGACGTGGTCAACGCTTCGGGCTGGTTTGTGCGTCTGGCGCAGCGTGGTCCCGAGGGCAAGGCCATTGCCGCCAACGTGCTCAAGGCGCTCGATGCCGTGGCCGAGGCGGAGGCCGAGTTCGGCAATTCGCCGCGTTCCATCGCGCTGGCCTTCGACCGTTTCTTGGCGGGCAAGGAGGCCCCGGGTGCCCTCAACGAGGAGGGCGACGGCGCGGTGCGCATCATGACGGTCCATGCCTCCAAGGGTTTGGAATATCCGGTCGTGGCGGTCGCCGAGTGCTTTGGCGTGCGTAAGTCCTCGGGTGCGGCACAGATGGGTCGCGTCGAGGGCGGAGCACAGGTCGTGGCACTGCCGGCACGCTTCGACGGCGTTAAGCTCGCCGATGGTACCTTTGTGAAGGGCGACGACGTCAAAAAGCAGTTTGAGCATGCGTTTAAGGGCAAGGGCACGTCGCTGTGGCTGCCGCCGGAGCTCATGGAGGACGTCTGTGCGACGGGTTCTCCCGCCGAGGCATTTGCTCGCCTGCGCAACGACGACCTGCGGCTTTCGCTCGAGGAGCGGGCCCGCTTGCTCTACGTTGCCATGACGCGTGCGCGCGAGCTGGTGATCTTGGCGATGGATGCCGGCGTGAGCCGTGGCAAGGTGACGGCGCCGACCTTCGACGTCGAGACCGATCTGACCTATGACGTGCTGCGCCGTATTCTGCCGACCGACGCTCTGGACATGCCGCAGCTCGATGCCGACCGCCTGGTGTTCGACAACTCCCGGCCGGGCGACTACGAGCTCATTTCGCTCGCGGACTTTACCTTTGGCGAGCAGGCGTTTGAGGCTAACGCTTCGCTGGATGCCGAGGGCAGGCTTGTTCGTGGCGATACCGATGTCGCCGATAATGCTGCGCACTCAACTGTGCCTGGTCCTGCCGATTCCAAGCCCGATTCGTTTGAGCTTGTGTATCCCCAGGCAGTGGGCGTGCGCATGGGCATCTGTCCGTATCCGGCGCGTGATTCGTACAGCTATTCGTCGATTGCCGCGGCGCTGCATGCCGAGGCCGAGGACCGTGCCGCCGAGACGCGCGTGCCCATGGACGAGTCCGGCGATGATGCCGAGTCGGATGGTTCCGAGATGACGGATGCGGACGTGGCTGCTGTCGAGCCCGCCGGCAATCCCATGGCGCTGGGCTCGGCCTTCCACGCCGCCTGCCAGTGGCTCATCGAGATGGGTGCCGATGCGTTGCCCGCTGCGCGCGCCGATGCGCTGACGCGTCTGTGGCGCCTGACGCCGGAGCAGCGCGAACGCTTCGACGTTGCCCTGGACCGCTGGCTCAAGTCAGCCGTTCGTGCCGACCTGCTCGCGTGGCCGTGCGTTCGCGCCGAGGTGCCGTTCTTCTCACTGGGCTGCGAGGACGAGGACATTGCCCGCTACGGTGCCTATGCCGAGGGCGCCATCGATGCCTTGGCGACGAACCCGGCGGATTCGTCACACGCGCTGGTCATCGACTACAAGACGGGCGGCACACCGGACGAGACACCGGAACAGCTGCAGGAGAAGCACGCCCTGCAGGCGCGCGTCTACGCTGATGTTCTGCACAAGGCGGGCTTTGAGGCCGTGACCGTCAAGTTCGTCCGCGTGGAGCAGCCGGATCCAACCATCTTCGTCGAACCCGCCGAACCTCAAGTAGTCACCTACAACCTCTAGCCACCTCAGGCTTTACGGTGCTATTTGGTTAGTTTTGGGGCCGTAAAGCCCTCAATCGTCCAAATGGCACCGCAACGCATGGGAGAGCCTGGGGCGGTACAATGACTCGAACGGTTCAAACGAATAAGGAGCCATCATGCAGCTCACCAAAACGCTTAAGGTGACGCCGGAGGAGCTTTTTGACGCTCTGGCGGGGTCCATCATGCAGGATATCGAGAACGCCACGGGCAAGCGTCCCAGCCGCAACAAGCTCAACGGCTATAAGTACGAGAAGCGTGCCCAGTCTGCAAAAGGCAAGGCCAAGGGCACGGCGATTAAGGTTAAGATCAAGCACTTTGACTACCCGTGCCTCTATGAGGTCCGATTTCAGTATGCGGCGGGCATCAATACCATGCGCTATGAGGCTGCACCTGCTGGCGATGATGCCTGCGAGCTCACCTATACCGAGGATTTTCAGGGTGTGGGTGGCAACACGTCTGGCACGCGCGGCAAGCTCGGCCTCTTCTTCTATGAGCGCAAGCTCAAGAGCCACGCCAACCAGACGATTGATCAAATCGTCAAATACATCGAGGGTGAGCGCCGCGTAAAGGCTAATCCCGCCTTCGCCGATGATACTGCCGAAAACGCTTCGGATGTATTCCATTGATACCCTGTGCAAAAGCTTTACCGCTCTTCACATCAACTGTGAACACTTCAGGCTTCGAATCAGTAGCGAGCGGCCCGACAAAAATAGTTGTTGGTAGTGCCAAATGAATAAGAATGCCACTACGCAACTGCACGTCTATTCCGCCTTTTTCGTTCTCACGGGATTTGTTTTAAATCGGGGAGTGTTTCTACTTTTCCTTGCGGAGAAAGGAATGTCTGTCACGGAAATCGCGCTTTATCAAGCCCTGTTCAACATAGCAACGGTCGTCCTCGAGCTGCCAACAGGGCTGATAGGCGATTTCTTTGGAAAGAAGTTTTCGATTCAAGTGGGCGTGCTGCTGCTTTTCTTCCATACCGCCGGCATGCTGTTGCTCTCAGGCCCCTTTCTTGTCGTGCTTTCTCTTGTTGAGGCGCTCGCCTACTCCCTTCAATCGGGATCCGAACAAGCACTTTTATATGAAATTGCCCGAAATGCCGGTCAAGGAGAGCGCTTCCTCACCATCAACGCTCGGCTGCTTGCCGCGCAATCAATCGCTACGGGAATGGCAATTGTACTCGGGTCTTTCATTGCCCAAGTGTCTTGGAGTGCCCTCTACGTATGTGTCTCCGTTTTCTATCTCCTGCAGCTTTTCCTTCTGTATCCCATTGAGAGGACGGAAACGACCCGTTCTGAAAGATCAGAAAAGGGGAGGTTTGACGCAGCCAAGATGTTCAGGCGCGAGACCTGGCGCGTTGGAGAATCCGCTTTTGCGGTATTGCTTCTCCTCATCGGCACAAGCATGCTCGACGGATTCTACGGGAGTTATTACAACTTGAATCAGTTGGTATTCGACGCGTTTGATGCTCCCGTCTCCATAATAGGAATCTTTTTCGGTGCATCCTATGCAGTAAATGCGACGGCCTACATTGCAGCAGATTTCTTCTCATCGCGTTTCGGGAAAAGAAATACCATGTGCGGCTCGATGCTAATTGAGGCTGGCCTTTTCATGATTCTTCCGTGGTTCGCTTCAAATCCGCTGTGTTTGTTTGGCCTTAGCATGGTGCTTTGTTTTCTCCCAGAAGTGGTGTACATCACTTCGGAAAACTTAATCCAAGACGCGATAGCGGACGATCTCCGCGCGACGATCCTTTCCGTCGCATCTCTGGTAAGGGCTCTCTTTTCCGCAGTGTTTTTCTCCATATTTGGACATGTGTTGGGGTTATATCCCATTCAGATAGCGCTCGGTATTATTGGTGCAATCGCGATAGCAATTACCGCCGTTGTTTCATTAAAAATGGTAGGAATGCAGGTCTCCAAGAATTGATATATCGATTGACGAGCTATCCGAAGCGTCGAGCCTTCTTGATGGACATGACTATTCGTCACAAATCATTCCGCGCATCGCCGGGATTCCAGTAATACTCGATATATCTGGATGCCCTCATTCCCCTTTTTGAAGGCCCCAAAAAGACTGTCCATGTGGGTTTGGCTAGGTTCGGGTGCCGTCCGCGCCGTGCGGTAAAATCGTTCAGTCAGAACACGAACCCGCATCGGAGCTCATCACATGGCATTCGTCCATCTGCACAATCACACTGTCTTTTCCATGCTCGACGGCGCAACCCGTATCCAGGATATGGTCAACCGCGCCGTAGAGCTGGGCATGCCCGCCGTGGCCATTACCGACCACGGCTACATGTATGGCGTGCCTGACCTGGCGCTGGCCTGCGACGCCGTCAATCACAACACGCCCGAGTACAAAACCTGGAGCCACGACAAGGCCTTCTTGGAAAAGGACCGCCGCGACGAGCTGGTGGAGCCCGACCCCGAGACAAACCCGCGCGAGCATGCCCAGTACGTCAAAGACATGGCCATGTGGGACGAGAAGGGCAACATCGACGAGCTCAAGCCGCCCCTGGTCATCAAGCCCATCTTTGGCTGCGAGGTCTACTTTACGCCGGACGAGACCCTTGCCCGCGACCACAAGCCCGAGCTCTACCATATGATCCTCCTGGCCAAAGACCAGGAAGGCTACGTCAACCTGATGCAAACGGTCTCCGAGGCCGCCGTGCAGGGCTTTTACTACAAGCCGCGCGTGACGCTCGACAACCTGCGCCGCCATGCCAAGGGCATGATCTGCACGAGCGCCTGTATCGCGGGCATCATCCCCAAATACATCGACCGCGGCGACATGGAAGGCGCCATCAAGTGGGCCGAGACCTTCCGTGATACCTTCGAGCCCGGTGACTTCTACATCGAGATCCAGGAACACGGCATCACCACCGACAACGGCCTGACTGACGAGCAGATGGACCGCACGCTCATCGACATCGCCAAGCAGGTGGGCGTCAAGGTCATCGCCACCAACGACTTCCACTACCTGCGCCGCGAGGATGCGCCCGTGCAGGACGTCATCATGTGTATTGGCATGAACGCCAAGGTCGATGACCCCAACCGCATGCGCATGACCGGCTCGGAGTTTTACATGAAGACCGAGGAGGAGATGCGGGCGATGTTCCCGTATTGCCCCGAGGCCTGCGACAACACGCTCGAGATCGCCGACAAGTGCTACGTTGAGCTGGACTGGGACTCTATCATCCTGCCGCGCTTTCCGTTGCTCGATCCCGGCGAGACGCACGAGAGCCAGTTCCGCCGCGAGTGCGAGAAGGGCCTGCGCCAGCACTATGGCGACGACTGGGCCACGCGCGAGATCGGTGGCGTCAACATCAAAGAGCGCTTTGAGTACGAATACAAGGTCATCTGCGACAAGGGCTTTGCCGCCTACTTTTTGATCGTTGCCGAGTACGTGCAATGGGCTAAGGACAACGGCATCGGCGTCGGCCCCGGCCGTGGCTCGGCCGCCGGCGCTATCGTCGCCTACGCCATGAACATCACCGCGTTCGACCCGCTCGAGAACGGCCTGATGTTCGAGAGGTTCCTGTCCCCGCAGCGTACCGAGATGCCCGATATCGATATGGACTTCGACGATGAGCGGCGCCTCGAGGTCGTGGAGCACGTTCGCCAGCTCTACGGTCCCGAGAAGGTCACCCACGTCATCACCTACTCGACCATCAAGGCCAAGCAGGCCATCAACGACGCCGCGCGCGTCCTGGACTACCCGGTCTACATGGGCCAGCGTCTGTCCAAGATGGTCTCGAGCGACCCCAAGGTCAAGCTCAAGCAAGTACTCGAAAAACAACCCGGCAAAGAGGATCTGTTTAACCCCGACTTTGCCGAGGCCTATAAAAAGGACGACGACGCCCGCCGCATCATCGACACGGCGCTCTCGATCGAGGGCCTTACCCGTGGCGAGGGCGTGCACGCGTGCGCCGTTCTGATTTGCCGCGACCCCGTCAACGAGCACGTGCCCACCAAGCTCGATACCAAGGGCGGCGTCGAGATTACCCAGTACGAGGGCCATACCGTTGCCGACATGGGCCTGCTCAAGATGGACTTCCTGGGCCTGCGTACGCTGACGGTTATCTCCAAGGCCAAGGCCAACATCAAAAAGAACTTCGGCATCGACATCAAAGAGGAAGAGATTCCCTTTGACGACCCCGAGATCTTTAAGCTCATGGGCTCCGGCCACACCGCCGGCGTCTTCCAGGTCGAGTCCGCCGGCATGACGGCCACGATCAAGAACATGAAGCCCACCGAGTACAAGCACGTCGTGGCATTGATTGCCTTGTACCGCCCGGGCCCTCTGGGCGCCGGCATGGTTTCGTCCTATATCAACCGTATGAACGGCAAAGAGCCGGCCGTCTCCTATGACGACCGTCTGGACGACATCCTGGGCGAAACCTACGGCACCATGGTCTACCAGGAGCAGGTTATGCTCATCTCCGTCGAGATGTGCGGCTTCTCCAAGGGCGAATCGGACTCGCGTATCCGTAAGCCCGTGGCTAAGAAAAAGATCAAGCTGCTCACCTCGACGGTGCTCCACTGGGAGGATGGCTCGGACGAGACCACCTACGACCACTGGATGAACGGCGCTATCAAGAACAACTACACGCGCGAGGTCGCCCAGAAGATTTGGGACGATGTTCTCGAGTTCGCATCTTACGCCTTTAACAAGTCGCACTCCGCCGGCTACGCCATCCTGGTTATGCAGACGGCATGGCTTAAGGCGCACTATCCGCACGAGTACATGGCGGCCGTTCTGACGTCCTACACGGGCAAGACCGACAAGATCGTTCACTACGTCTCGGCGTGCCGTCACGACGGCATCCCCGTGCTGTCGCCAGATGTTAACGAGTCCGGTACCGAGTTCACGGCTACCAAGGAAGGCGTGCGCTTTGGTTTGGCCGGCATTCGCGGCGTGGGCACCGGCGTGGCGCAGGCGATTATCGCCGAGCGCGAGGCGGGCGGCCCGTTTAAGACACTGCACGACTTTGTCGAGCGCGTGGACTCGAGCCAGGCCAACCGTCGCGTGATCGAATCGCTCATCAAGGCAGGTGCTTTCGACTCCACGGGGTATCCGCGTCGCCAGATGATGCACTTCGTGGACAAGAACAACCCCGAGAACATCATCGATGCAGCGGTAAAGCGCCAGAAAGATCGCGCGAGCGGCCAGACGTCGTTCTTCGATATGTTTGGCGACGTTGAGGGCTCGGGCTTTGAGGTGAGCGTGCCCGATCCGGATGGCCAGGAGTGGGACCGCCACCTTAAGTTGAGCCAGGAGAAGGAGGTTCTGGGCATCTATGTCTCGGACCACCCGCTGCGCCCGTTTGAGTATGCACTAGCCAAGGCACGCGACTTCTCGTTCTCGCAGATCGATACCGGCTACGAGGTGCAAAACCCCACGGGCGGTACCATCAACCAGGAGATTCCCGAGGGCAAGGCGCTGTGGTGGGCCGGCATGGTCTCGAGCGTGTCCAAGCGCGTGACCAAAAACGGCGACCCCATGGGTATTGTGCAGCTCGAGGACATGGAAGGCGAGGCCACGGTCGTGGTGTTCCCCAAGACCTACAAAGAGGCCGAGGGATACCTGTACGGCGAGGTCGATCCCGAGACCGGTGCGCAGCTGTCTGATGCGTTTGTTCGCATTAAGGGCAAGCTCGAGCGTTCGGACCGCGGCGACCAGATCATCGCGCAGGAGATCGTGCCGCTTGAGCTTAACGAGGAGAACAACAAGCCCAAGGTGTTTGAGGTCATGGTGCCCAACAGCCGCTTTAGCCAGGGCAATATGGCGCGTCTTGCCACGGTGCTTACCGCAAACCCGGGCGGCGACCGCGTGGAGATCTTTATCGAGCAGGTGGACGGGCGCGTACTGCGTGCCGAGGTGCCGGCCAAGGTCAACGCACGCTCGATTCCGCTGCTGGCAGAGGCAAAGGCGATTGTGGGTAACCAAGGCAGAGTGACGGTAATTTAAGGACGGCGTTGGCGGGGTAGCTAATTTGGGACGGGGCTATTTTAGCTACCCTTTGACTGACGGCGAATGAGTCGGGGTCGGAATGCATCTCAACCGACATATGGGGGTAGCTAAAATAGCCCCGTCCCAAATTAGCTACCCTGGGTGCGATTGGAGGAAGTGATGGCACAGGGGACGTTTGTGCAGGCGCTTCGTAAGGAAGCGGCGCTGAGCGGCACCTTTATGAAGGGGCGTTCGCTCATGCTCAACGGCGCCGTGCTGTCGTTTGAGGACTTCGGCTCGCGCTTCTCCAAGAACGTGACGGTCGAGGGCACGGTGCGCGGTTCGCGCGGCGACCTGTACAAGACGCATGTGGCGCTCGACGTGGACGAGCACGAGGTTATCGACTACGGCTGCGATTGCCCCGCGGCCTACCGCTACCCCGGCATGTGCAAACACGCTATCGCCACGGCGCTCGCGTATTTGGATGCGAGCGGCACCGAGCCCGTCGAGGGCTTGCGCACACCGGTTCGCACGTTTACGGCGCCGCCCAAGCGGCCTGAGCGCCCCGCGTCCGCCACGTCGGCGGTCAACCCCAACTTTCCTTTCCCGGCGCCGGTCCCCACGAGCCCGAGTCTCATGAAAGCGCTCTCCGATCTTTCGGACGCGCGCATGGATGAACTAGCGGGTATGCGCCGCAAACTCGCTGCCACCGTCGACCCCGACGCCCCCAAAGCGGTGTTGGAGCCCTCGCTGGTGCCATACTACAATCCGCTGTTTGCCGATCGCTTTACCTGGGCGCTCGAGCTCCGTATCCGCTGCGGCTCGGTGTCCTACGTGGTTAAGGATATCGACGGCATGGCCGACGCCTACGTGCGCGGCGGCACGTTCTCGTACGGCAAGAAGCTCACGTTCCTCCATACGCCCGAGGCCTTTGACGAGGTTTCGGTGCGCCTGCTCGACCTTGTTGTGGCAACGGTTGTGTATCTGAGCGACATCACAAGCTCGCGCTCGGCGTCGTACGACTTTGCGCGCAGCGGCTTTGTCGCCGAGCGCCAGCTGCCCCTGTCCGAGCATGACATCGTATACATGCTGGACTTGCTGCGCGGCCGGACCATCTCCTTTGAGCCCGCCTGGTCACGGGGGACGACGACGCACCGTTCCTACGAGGTAGCGGTTGAGTCGGCGCCGAAGGGGGAGGATGAGGCCTCGGCAAAATGCCCGCCGCTCCTTGCTGCCAAGATCGCGCCGGCGGCCGGTGGCAGCTATGACCTGCGCCTGCCCGCCGATGCATACTGCTTTGCTTCGGGCGACGTTGCCTATCTGGTCGACACCCGCCGTGCGCGTCGCGCCGATGTAGCGTTTGCCCAGCATGCGGCGCCGTTCCTATCGCGCTTACTGCCCTGTCGCACGCCGGTCCATATCGCTGTCGACCAGGTGGGGGAGTTCTGTCGTATGGCGCTGCCCATTTTGCGCGACTACACCGACCTCACCGCGCCTGCCGCGCTCGATACCGTGGCACCCGAGCCGAGCTTTGCTATGGCGATCGGCGTCGACGATGGGCTCGTGACCTGCAAGATTACGGTTACCTACGGCGACTGGTCGGCGGATCTCTTTAGCCTGGGCGCTCCGGGCAGCCCCTTTGAAGAGCAGCGCCCCGGCGTGCCGCCCCGCGACGAGATAGCGGAGTTTCGCGTTATGGATACAGCGGCTCTGTACTTCGATTTCTACGAGGGCGGTCTGGCGTTTGAGGAGCGCGATGATGAGAGCTTGTTCTGCCTGCTGACCGAGGGTCTGTCCGCCCTGTCCGAGCTGGGTGAGGTCATGCTCAGCGACCGTCTGCGCCAGATTTCGGTGCGTCCCGCGCCCAAGCTCTCGGTTCGTGCGACCGTCAAGAGCAATCTGCTCGATGTCGAGCTGGGCGCGAGCGGGCTTTCGGCGGCAGATCTTGCCATCTATCTGGACTCGTACAAGCGCCACCAGACGTTTGCGCGCCTGACGTCCGGCGACATCGTGCGCCTGGATGAGGGAGCGCGCGCCGCGTTTGGCCTTGCCGAAGATCTGGGTGTCGATGCCGTCGACCTGCTCGACGGCGTGTCGCTTCCCGCGTCGAGCACCCTTTTTGTCGATAGCATGCTCGCGCGCACGCCGGCGCTCGAGGCCGATCGCGACGCCGCGTTCCGCCGCACCGTCGAGCGCCTGGACACGCTCGGCAAGATGGACTTTACGGTACCCGCCTCGCTCAAGGCAACGATGCGCGGCTACCAGGTCGACGGATACCAGTGGCTCGGCTCGCTCGAACACCTGGGCCTTGGCGGCATCTTGGCCGACGACATGGGCCTGGGCAAAACGCTCCAGATGATTGCGCATATTCTGGCGCGCGTGGAGGCGGGGGACACCAAGCCCACGCTCGTGGTATGCCCGGCCTCACTCGTGTACAACTGGACCGCCGAGCTGGAGCGCTTTGCCCCGTCGCTCGATGTGTGCGCCATCGTGGGCGCCAAAGCTCAACGTCGTGTACAGATTGCCGGCGTGGCCGAGCATAGCGTGGTTGTGACGTCGTATGATCTTATGCGGCGCGATATCGACGAGTACGTCGAGCAGGATTTTGCCCGCGTGGTGCTCGATGAGGCCCAGTACATTAAAAACCCGCTCACGCAGGTGGCGCGCGCCGCAAAGCGCCTGCCTGCCGGCGTGCGCTTTGCCCTGACGGGCACGCCTATCGAAAACCGCTTGTCCGAGCTTTGGAGCATCTTCGACTTTTTGATGCCGGGCCTTTTGGGGACGCGCGAGTCGTTTGCCAAGCGCTTCGAAAGCCCGGTCGAGCACGCCGAGGGCGACAGCGCCGCTCGCCTGCAGGCGCTCGTGTCGCCGTTTGTGCTGCGCCGTGTTAAGGAAGACGTGGTGGCCGACCTGCCCGAGAAGATCGAAGACACCGTCATGGCGCAGCTTACCGGCGAGCAGCGCAAGCTCTACCTGGCCAACCAGGACCGCATCGCCCAGCAGGTGCAGCACCGCGAGGCTGGGGAGTTTAAGAAGGACAAGCTCAAGGTGCTCGCCGAGCTCACCAAGCTGCGCCAGATCTGCTGCGACCCGCGTCTACACTACGAGGATTACAAGGCGGGGAGCGCCAAGCTCGATACGTGTATGGAGCTCGTGCACGGCGCACTCGACGGCGGGCATCGCATCCTGTTGTTCAGCCAGTTTACGGGTATGCTCGATATCATCGGTAAGCGCTTGGCCAAGGAGGACATCGCCTTCCTTAAGCTCACGGGCGCTTCGTCTAAGGAGAGCCGCGCCAAGATGGTCGCGCAGTTCCAAGCGGGCGAGGTTCCGGTCTTTTTGATTTCGCTCAAGGCGGGCGGCGTGGGCCTTAACCTGACGGCGGCCGACGTGGTCATCCACTACGACCCGTGGTGGAACGTGGCAGCGCAGGACCAGGCGACCGACCGCGCGCACCGTATTGGCCAGCAACATACCGTGACCGTGTACAAGCTCATCGCCAAGGACACGATCGAGGAGCGCATTATGCAGATGCAGGAGTCCAAGCGCGACCTGGTCAACAGCGTGCTCGGCGGCGACGGCATCTCGTCGGCGCTGTTCACGCGCGAGGATGTCCTGGCACTGCTCGGCGGTGACGGTCGCTAGCTGCGCGCGGGATGGGGTTGCTGGGATGGGCCAAGCTACCGGTTCGCCTTGGCCCCTGTCGCTCGTCTCGTCCGTTATGTGTTCATTTGCCATGCCGTGGATGGTTTGTCTGCCTTTGGGCATAAGAAGCATCAAGAACATTGGCACATCAGCAAAGGAGAACATCATGGCGAAATTCTTTAAGGACCCCGACGGCAAGCTCATTGCCGCCCTGAGCGACGACGTTGCAACCCCTGCCGGTTGCACGGAACTGACCGCAAACACTGAGGACGCGGCGCACGAGAAGCACGTGCCTGTTGTCGAGACCGAGCGCGACGGCCACGTCATCCGCGCACGCGTGGGCTCGGTCGAGCACCCCAGCCTGCCCGAGCACTATATCGAGTGGATCGCGCTTGAGGCCGAGGGCCGTCTGGAGGTCCACTACCTTGAGCCCGGCATGAAGCCCACGACGTTTTTCGCGGGCGGCTCCAAGACCGGTACCGTCTATGCCTACTGCAACCTGCATGGGCTGTGGTCCGCGACGTTCTAGGAGCGCGCCCCCGCTCGGGGTATCATAGCTAGCATATGCACATGCAAGCGCCGACTGCATCTTGCGGTCGGCGCTTTTACTACGACAACGACGGTTTACGACGGAAAGGGCTGAGCCATGAAGCTCGCGCTTGCACAGATCGATATGCGCCTGGGTGATATTGAGGGCATTTGCGGTCGTATCGAGGACCAGGCTCGTCTTGCCCACGAGCGCGGGGCGCGCGTTCTGTGCGTGCCGGCTCCGCTCTTTATGGGTGCCATGCCCGGCGGCCTGGTGGGCGCTGCCGATTTTGAGCACGACATGCTGATGGGTTTGACCGGCGTTGCCGAGCGTATTCAAGAGCTCGATATGATCTGCATCGTGCCGGCGGCGGTCTCGTTTGAGGGCCAGCCGCTGCTCGACTACATGATGCTCAAGGACGGCCGCGTGGTGCCCGCCCGCGCGAGCATTGCCCTGCAGCGTGGCGAGAACAACGATGCGCGTTGGGCGCCGCCGGTGTTCGACGTGGACGGCGTGCGCATCGCGGTGATTTTCGACCTGGATCGCGAGCTCGAGATGCTGCCGACCGGCGTCGACCTCATTGCCTATTTCCAATTCAACGCATTCGATATGACCAACCGCGAGACCGCTGCCGTTGCAGCTGTACGCAGTGGAGCCTACCGCAAGATCGCGTCCAAGCGCAGCGTGTGGTTTGCCTGCATGGCGCCGGTCGGTGCGTACGACGAGTCGGTGTATACCGGCGGGTCGTTTGTGCTCGACGACTGCGGTCGCGTGGTGGCTCAGGCGCCGTGTTTTGAAGAGAGTCTGCTGGTCCAGGAGATTCAGCGCGGCGTGATGCTCGACGCTCTGGAGGACCACGAGCTGCCCGAGTTTCGCTCCGAGGAGTGGCTGTGGCAGGCGCTGGTGCTCGCCGTGCGCGACAACGCCCGCGCTCGCGGTGCGGCGCGCGCTGTGGTGGCGCTCGAGGGTGACCTGCCGTCGTCCCTGCTGGCGGCGCTGGCCGTCGATGCCTTGGGTCCGCGCAATGTGATCGGCCTGGTGCTGGGGCGCAACCGCATCTTTACGCCGGCGCAGGAAGAGGCCGAGGCGGCTCGCTGTGCCGCCGTTCGCGCAATTGCCGAGCGCCTGCATATTCGCACGGTTGAGCGCGATGCGCCGGATGCATCGCGTGTGCTCGACCGCGACGTGTCGGCGGGAGACGCCGAGCGCCTGCGCTCGCGCACGCTGGGGCTCATGCTGGAGGATACGGCGCTCGAGCTGGGCGCGATGGCGCTGAGTCCGCTGTCCAAAACCGAGTACGCGCTGGCGGCGCCGGCGCTTTGCGGTGGCTACCAGGGAGATTACGCGCCCTTCGGCGACGTGTACCTGTCGACGCTCGAGTTTGTGGCGCGTGTGCGCAACCGTACGTCTGCTGTGGTGCCGCAGGAGCTTGTGACGCTCAATGCGGTGGAGGATTGCATGGAGCGCGTGCTGGCGCAGGCGCTCTCTACGCTTGCCGGCCCGGTTGACGTGCTCGATCGCGCGGCGCAGCTGCTCGGTGGGCTTGAGCCGGGTGAGGTCGATGGCACGCTCGAGTCGCACGTCGACCGCAATCGTCCTTTCGACGATATCCCGATGGCTGCCGGTAAGCCCGAGGCATGTTCGCTGCTGTTGATGCTCGTGCGCCAGGGCGAGGCTGCTCGCCACCAGCTGCCGACGGCGCCGATCGTCTCGGCCCGTTCGTTTGCCGAGCGCGCCTGGCCGTATATGCTCGCGTGGTCCGATCTTGGGCTCAACGGTAAGGAACGTATGACGGTCGATTCGCTGGCACGCGCCGAGGTGCGCCGCTTTGCCGACGACGATACGAGTGATCGTATGCGTGGCGAGATGATGGGCATATTGGGCGAGTTGTTGGGTATTTCGCCCGAGCAGATGGAAGAGCTGCGCTCCGAGGACGGTCAGCGCCGTTTGCACGAGGGTATGAAGAAGTTCGAGGGCGAGGTCCAGGACGCCATCGATAAGATGATGGGCGGTCAGGGTGGCCCGCAGGGCGGACCTCAGGGTATGCCGATGCCGCATCCGCCGGTGGATCCGAGACAATTCCCGTTCTTCAGTCAAAATTAACTACGGGATGGGATTCGCTCCCAACCCCGACACTTCAACTAAGCATCCTGGCCCCGTTGTGTTATTCTAGAACAGACGTTCGTGAATAGTGCGCGGGGCCTTGCCTTGCGCTCGGCAAAAGGCGAGGGGAGGCTGGCTTGGTTATCTTGGGTATCGACCCCGGTTTGGCCCATACGGGGTGGGGGATTATCGAGGAACGGCGTGGCGAGGTCCGCTGCCGTGCCTACGGCTGTATCGAGACCAGCGCGGGTAGTCCGCTCGCGGTGCGCCTGTCGCACATCGCCCGCGACCTCAAAGACGTTGTCGAGCGCTATCGCCCCGATACCGCGGCTGTCGAGAGCATCTACTTTGGCGCTAACGTTCGCTCGGCCATCCCTACGGCGCATGCCCGCGGCGCTGCGCTCGTGGCGCTTTCGGAATGCGCGCTCGAGATCGGCGAATACACGCCTATGCAGATCAAGCAGGCTGTGGTGGGCACCGGCGCCGCGGACAAGCGGCAGGTCGCCTATATGGTGCGCACGCTTACGCAACTTGACCACGACCCGCATCCCGACCATGCCGCCGATGCCCTGGCCTGCGCCATCTGCCACGTTAACTTAAGCCGCACCCGCGCCCTCACCGGCGGCGAGTTCTATCAACAGAGAGGAACCGGATACCGATGATCTCCCAGCTCCATGGAACGCTTGTCGAGGCCACGATGAGCTCGGCCGTCGTCGATGTATCGGGCGTGGGCTTTGAGCTCGGCATCTCGGGCAGCACCGCGGCCACGTTGCCAACGACCGGCGGCGAGGTTCGCCTCTATACGCGCATGCAGGTGCGCGAGGACGCTATGACGCTCTTTGGCTTTGCCTCCAAGGACGAGCGTACGATGTTCGATCGACTTGTGTCCGTCTCGGGCGTCGGCCCGCGCCTGGCGCTCGCCGTGCTCTCCACCTATACCGTGGGACAGCTGTATTCTCTGGTAATGGCCGAGGACGACAAAGGCATGGCCAAGGTGCCTGGCGTGGGCAAAAAGACCGCGCAGCGTCTCATCCTGGAGCTCAAGAGCACCTTTGCCAAGGACAAGGGCTTTGTGCCGGTCGATGTAATTCCCGGCCAGGTTGCGATGCCGGTTCCCGCTGCCGCTCCCTCGGCGATCGACGATGCCCGCGCGGCACTCCTTTCCATGGGCTTTAGCCCGCAGGAGACCGATGTTGCCCTGAGCGGGTATGATGGGCAGGATATGCGTGTCGAGGATCTGCTCGGCGCGGCGCTTAAGCGACTCGGAATGGATGCGTGATGTGGGAAGCCGATGACTCTCAGGACCTGTGGGCGACGCCCGGCAACTCGCCGGCGGCATCCATGGCGCACGGTGAGCGCGTGGTGGGCTCGGAGCTGACGCCCGAGGACCTCGATGTCGACCGCACCTTGCGCCCTCAGCGCTTGGACGACTACTGCGGCCAGGAGCACATCAAGCAGAGCCTGCGCGTGTTGATCGAGGCAGCGCAGAGCCGTGGCGAGACGCTCGACCACGTGATCTTCTCAGGCCCTCCGGGCTTGGGCAAGACCACGCTGGCTACGGTTATCGCCAACGAGCTGGGCGCTCAGATCAAGACGACGAGTGGCCCTGCCATCGCGCGTACCGGCGACCTGGCGGCTATCCTTACCAATTTGCAGCCGGGCGACGTGCTGTTTATCGACGAGATCCACCGCCTCAACCGTTCGGTCGAGGAGGTCCTGTATCCCGCGATGGAGGACTTTGCGCTCGATATCGTAATCGGCAAGGGTCCGGCGGCTCGCTCGATTCGCCTTGACATCCCCAAGTTCACACTGGTGGCGGCGACGACCCGCTCGGGCATGCTGACCGGTCCGCTGCGCGACCGCTTTGGCATCTCGTATCGCCTGGATTACTATACCGTCGAGGAGCTCGCCCAGATCGTGACGCGCTCAGCGACCATCCTGGGCGCGACGATTGACCATCCCAGCGCGCTCGAGATAGGCTCGCGCTCGCGCGGCACGCCGCGTCTTGCAAACCGTCTGCTCAAGCGCGTGCGCGACTATGCGCAGGTGCGCGGTAACGGTCCCATCGAACTCGACATTTGCCGTCAAGCGCTCGAGTTCTTCGAGATCGATGAGCTTGGCCTGGACTGGATGGACATCCGTATTTTGGAGACGCTTGCCAAGACGTTCTCCGGTCGCGCCGTGGGCCTGACCACGCTTGCCAGCGCGGTAGGCGAGGACCCGGGCACGCTTGAGGATGTCTATGAGCCCTATCTGCTGCAGTGCGGTCTGATGATCCGTACGCCCCAGGGCCGCCAAGCAACCCTTCGCACGTTTGAGCATTTGGGGATCGAGCCAACCGTTTAGGGATGGTTTTGTTTTGGCAGGCTGTTAGGCTATCGCTGGGCATTGGATAAACATATCGCCATTCATCGGTTACGGGTGTTTTTCTATTGCGCGCCCGTGCTATGCTGGATTGGTCTTTTTCTCATCCGGTAACGAAAGGACCGCCCATGCCTACTGACATCGAAATCGCACGTTCCGTCACGCCGCTGCCTATTACCGAGGTGGCTAAGAACGCCGGCGTTGACGTTAAGCATCTGATTCCGTACGGCTTCGACAAGGCTAAGGTCGACTACTCCCTGCTCAATGAGCCAACTGATCATCAGGCTAAGCTCGTCCTCGTGACCGCTATCAACCCCACGCCCGCCGGCGAGGGTAAGACCACCACGACCATCGGTCTTGCCGACGGTCTGCGCCGTCGCGGCGTCAAGAGCGCCGTGGCTCTGCGCGAGCCTTCGCTCGGTCCCGTCTTTGGCGTGAAGGGCGGTGCCGCCGGTGGCGGTTGGGCCCAGGTTATCCCCATGGAGGACATCAACCTGCACTTTACCGGTGACTTCCATGCCATCGGTGCCGCCAACAACCTGCTGGCCGCTATGCTCGACAACCATATTCAGCAGGGCAACCAGCTCGGTATCGACGTTAAGCGCATCACCTGGAAGCGCGTCGTCGACATGAACGACCGTCAGCTCCGTCACGTCATCGACGGCATTGGCGGCAAGGCCCAGGGCGTGCCGCGCGAGGACGGCTTCGACATTACCGTCGCCTCCGAGATTATGGCAATCTTGTGCCTGTCCACGAGCATTAACGACCTCAAGGAGCGCCTGGGCGAGATCGTCGTCGGCTACAGCTTTGCCGGCGAGCCCGTCCGCGCTCGCGACCTTAAGGCTCAGGGCGCCATGGCTGCTCTGCTCAAGGACGCGCTCAAACCCAACCTGGTGCAGACGCTCGAGGGCACGCCTGCGTTTGTCCACGGCGGTCCCTTCGCCAATATCGCCCACGGCTGCAACTCCATCATGGCCACCCGCATGGCCATGCGCTTTGGCGATGTTGCCATTACCGAGGCCGGCTTTGGTGCCGACCTGGGTGCTGAGAAGTTCCTCGATATCAAGTGCCGCATGACGGGCGTTCGTCCCAGCGCTGTCGTGGTCGTTGCGACTGCCCGCGCGCTTAAGTACAACGGCGGTGTCGCCAAGGCCGACCTCAACGAGGAGAACCTTGAGGCCCTTAAGGCCGGCATGCCCAACCTGCTGCGCCATGTCGACAACATTCAGAACGTGTACGGCCTGCCCTGTGTGGTCGCCATCAACCGCTTCCCGACGGACACCGAGGCCGAGCTGGAGCTCATCGAGTCCGAGTGCCAGAAGCTTGGCGTCAACGTTAAGCTGTCCGAGGTCTGGGCCAAGGGCGGCGAGGGCGCGCTCGACCTGGCCGATGAGGTCATGCGCCTGATCGAGCAGCCGAGCGAGCTCAAGTTTGCTTACGAGGACGGTGCCGATGTGGCCGACGCCCTCGAGGCCGTTGCCACCAAGGTTTACCGTGCCGACGGCGTTGACTTTACGCCGGCTGCCAAGCGCCAGCTCGCTGAGCTGCGCGAGAACGGCTTTGGCAACCTGCCGGTGTGCGTGGCCAAGACGCAGTACAGCTTTAGCGACAACGCTAAGGCCCTCGGTGCCCCCGAGGGCTTCCGCATCACCGTGCGCGAGCTCAAGGTTTCCGCCGGCGCTCACTTCGTGGTCGCGCTGACCGGCAGCGTTCTGACCATGCCGGGCCTGCCCAAGGTTCCCGCGGCCGAGAACATCGACGTCGACAACGACGGCAACATCACCGGCCTGTTCTAAGCCCGCTATTCATAGCCGCTTGCCCGCCCCGCCGCGCCACCAAGGCCCGGCGGGGCTTTTTATCCCGAGGACCGCGCATGTCTTGTAGATACCGGCGGGCACTGCCCATCATAGGCTTTTGCGCGGGTAGAATGCATGGATAACTCGATGCTTGCAGGCGACGGAAAGGAAACGTTGCATGGACCAGGATAAGACGACCGTAATGGGTGGCTACGGCTCCGCGCAGGCGGGTAATAGCGCCGATGCGACCCGCGTTGTGGCAAATCCCGGCTACGTCGCGCCCGACGCGACCCAGGCCACGGCCGAGCCCACGCGAGTTATGGGTTATGGCAACGCGGCGCCGGACCCTTACGCTGTCCCTTCGCAAAGCCCCTACGGCAACGTGGCACCAGACCCGTTTGATTACGCGCCGCAGGACCCCTATGCCAGTTCCGCGCCGGACCCTTACAGCGATTTGTCGCAAAATTCCATTCCGCAGCCTCAGCAGACGACGTATATGCCGCGTACGGCACAGGCCCAGCCTCGTTATGACTCGCGCGATTCGCGTGCGCGCCAGCCCTATCGCGAGTATCCCAAATCGATTCCGCAGTATGGCGAGGACGAGGGGGAGAAGCCCTCGCGTTCGTCGAGCGTTATTAAGAAGATTCTCATCGTACTGGCGATCTTCTTTGCCTTATCGGTTGTGTTTGCCATCGTGTCGGGCATGCTCAATAAACGAGGCGCTTCAACCGATACGACGGCAGAGCAGACCGAGGCTACCCAGTCCGGCGCTGTGGACCTGAGTGATATCCCGGGACAGTACTGGTCTAACGCCAAGAAGCTCCTCAAGTCGCGCGGGGCCGACCTTTCGAACGCCGTGATTCTGACCGAGGATGGCTCGACGCCCGTTGTCGATGCCAATTGGGTCGTAACGTCTGCCTACTATAACGACAACGGTAACCTGGAGGTTCAGCTTACGCGCAAGGACAGTTCGTCGGGCAATGTGTCCGGCGATCAGAGCGGTACGGACAGTTCGAGCTCTAATACGCTGGAAGACCTGAGCAACAAGGCCCAGGAGCTGGGAGACAAGGCCCAAGAGCTGGGCGATACGGCCCAAAACCTCGGCGACACCGCGCAGAACCTGGGCGACATGGCGACGGATGCCTGGAACGCGCTGCAAAACGGCATTTCGGGCGCACAGGGGAACTAGCGGCTGAGCTGCTAGAGCCTTAGCGGTGCAAACAAAAACGGGACGCAGTGTCGCGTGACCGGGCGCATGTGCGCGCTGGTCGGCGGTCCTGCGTCCCGTTTTGCCGTCGATTACAGTTGCTCGGCCGGGCGCTCGGGCGAGCTAAAACCCGAGTCAAACGTGACGACGCACGAGGCGTCGGGCCGGCGCTCGTGCACGATGCGCGTGACGAGTTCCAGCAGCTCCTCGTCGGATATGTCAAAACCGTCGGGGCGCACCAGGTCAAACGAGACGAAGCCGTCGTGCTCGTGCAGGTCGTGGATGGAAAGTGCGGGGTCGATCTGCATGATGCCGCGCTTGACCCAGCCGCGCAGGTCGTCGCCGGTTGTCGCGATGGGGTCGCAGTGCAGCGTAATATCGATGCCCATTTGATGCTTGATATCGTGCTCGATGGTGTCCAGAATCTCGTGGTGCTCAAACGCATCGCTCTCGCCGGGCATCTCCACGTGTGCGCTGGCAAACTGGCGACCGGGGCCGTAGTCGTGCACCATGAGGTCGTGGGTGCCTAGCACTTGCGGATAGGACATGATTTTGTCGCGAATCTCCTGCACCAGCTTGGGGTCGGGCGCCTGTCCCAGCAGCGGGCTGATGGCATCGCGCACCAGGCCCATGCCACTGACGCAGATAAAAATGCCCACGCCCAGGCCGGCCCAGCCGTCGAGGTCGAAGCCGGTTGTCTGTGAGATGAGCGCCGCCGCCAAGACCGAGCCCGAGGTGATGACATCGTTTTTGGAATCCTGCGCCGTGGCGATGAGCGTCTCGGAATCAATACGGTCGCCCAGCGCGCGGTTGAACGCGGCCATCCAGAACTTGACGAGCATGGACGCGACCAGCGCCGCAACGGAAATGAACGTGTAGGCGGTGGGAGAGGGCTTGATGATTTTGGTGATGGATTCGAGCACCAGGTTGATGCCGACGGCGCAAACGAGGACGGCGACAAACAGGCCGGCGAGGTATTCGTAGCGACCATGGCCATAAGGGTGACCTTCATCGGCCGGGCGACTGGCAAGCCGGAACCCGAGCAGGCTCGCGATGTTGCTCGAGGCATCGGAGAGGTTGTTGAAGGCGTCGGCGACAAGCGACACGGAACCGGCGAGCAAGCCCGCGATGCCCTTGGCCAGGCACAGGGTGATGTTGAGGCCGATGCAGATGAGGCTTGCGGCAAAACCAGCATTGGTGCGGCAGGAGGTATCGACCGGCTCGCTTTCGCTGCCGGGAACAAGCGTATGTACCAGCTGATTTACAAATAGCATAACGGTCTTCCTCACAATCATGGTTAAGGGGATAGTGTAGCTCGAGCGGTCGCATTGCGTGCCAATGTTCAGAAAATGCAGTAATGGTCTACCTGCGCTAACGAGTGACGTGGGGCGGGCTGCCGGCGGATTTTCGCTGCCGCCCCTAAACGTTTGTCCTAGCGTCCAATTTTGGGCCACATGGGTATGGGCATGCGTCTGTTTGCTCGACATACTTAATGTCGACAGTCCCTGTGCAAAGGAGGACGTTTCCATGGACGAGATGTTTGCCATTAAATGCCAAAACTGCGGCGGTCCTATGTACTCGCACCAGGCAAAGCGCAGCTTTGAGTGTGCCTATTGCGGAACAGTCATTCCGTGGGAGGCCGATGCGGGGGAGCCCAAGAGCGCCCTGGGCATTCGCCATACGCCGCTGACGGTGGTGGACGGGCTGCTCAAGCTCACGCATGTCTCGCAGCTCGAGCGCCCGGAGGACCCGGACTGGTATTTCTTCAATTCGCACTGGCGCAATCAGTCGGTTCTTGAGCATCTGCTGTGGGAGGACCGCGGTACCGCGCAGGAGTTCCAAGAGGCCACACACGTGAGCATTCCCTGCCCCTTCTGCGGCGCGTCCTTTGAGGGCGAGTCCACCCAGCGTGTATTTGAATGCCCGTCGTGCGGCAACAAGATTGGTGTGGCCGACTTGCTCAAACCCGGCACGTTTAGCAAGCGCCTGACCATGGGCGTGGGTGCCGAGTATGTGCCAGAGCAGGGCATTCCGTGTGAGATTTCCCCACAGCAGGCGCGTGCCAACGCGCTGCAACTGGTGCGCCAGTATCCGGACGCGTTTGCCGGACACGATGTAGAAGATGCGATTCAAAACGACATGATGCTCTTCTATTTCCCCGTGGCGCTGGCGGACCTGCGTATGATGGCGTCCTTCCCGGGCAAGGGCCTGAGCAAAGAGACCCTGGTGTACTACGAGGTGCTCGATTGGGCATACCCCAGGGCCAACTACCTGGACGTTCGCCTTATGGGCATTTTGGAGCCGTGGGACTTTGCCAAGGTGGGGCCGTTCGATCCTGCCATGCAGGAAGGCGACTTCCGCGTCGTCTCCGTCGATGCGTCCACCAAGGACCAGGTGGTCATTGACAGGCTGGCGCTCGACGTTGCGGGCAACGATGCCGAGGCGACCCTGGGGCTCAATAAAAAGAGCATCCGCACGTGGGCGCGCAAGGCTCGCAAGCATAAGGACGGTCTGGTGATGGTGCCGGTCTACTTTGTCGATCGCCCGGCGTCGGATGATCGTGATGGCGAGCAGGTGCGAATTGCCGTGAACGGTCAGACGGGCCGCGCAGCCGCGGTGGTGTTTAGCGACAAGCGCGAGACGCATATCGTGGCGCCGCTCAATCCAAGTGTGATGCTGTCGAGTGAAAGCACCGTGCACGCCACGCCCATCGAGGTCAAATACGTCAAATCGCCGTTCCTATACCAGATCGTCCGCCGCGGAGGCGGCGAGCAACCGCGCCAGGTGGCAGCCGCAGTCGAGGGCTCCTACCGAGAGGAAAAGCCCAAGCGCAAAGGATTGTTCGCTGCGATCTTTGGAAAGTAGGGGAGCGGTGCCGGTTGGCACTGCGACGCGAAAGCCGAGGTTACGGGGGCAGCTCGCGGGAGTGCGAACTGCCCCCGTTTTTGCGCTGCGTGGAAGTGCCGGGCACTTCATTAAATGCCCTCGCTCGGAGCGTTAGCGTTGAGCAATATTATGCTTGTCGAGGTCTTCTAAAATTGTCTGCCCACGGTGGCGGCATCAAAATAAGAGGGACTCTGAAGCTGCTCTAGTAGACCGCTCCGGGCTCGGGCTTAATCTTGGATGGCTTACCGGTCTTCAAACACTTCTCTATTTCGGCGATAGGGTCGCTCATGCAGTAGGCGTAGCACCTCTCATGGAAGGTCTGCTCATACTCACGCATAAGGCGGTCCAGCTTCGCGCTGTCCTCCTTGCTGAGGTAGATGTACATCTCAGCTCCTTTTCAGCTGGTTCAGCATATCATCGTTTTGGGAGTATGCGGCAGACGATAGCGCGGTGGTCGTTCCTAGCCATTGACGCTCCTGACGCCGTGCTCGATTTCCCAGTCGATACTGCGCTTCCATGCCTCTTCCCACGTTTTCGGCGGGTTTTTCTCGCTCTTCCTCGAGCAGAGCCTCGAGAGCCTCATCGGGAACGTTGGAGAGCCTATCAGGTCGGTCGTCGACCCCAAAGGAGTCATAGTCTACAGCTTTTCCCATTTGATGCCGCGGCTCCTTTATAAGACCTCATCGTTTCGATTATCGCGTCGTAATCGCTCGGTCCCATTTTACGCGTCTGATTTATTGATTTGTGTTTGGGGCAGTGTCGGTCTAGTTGGTAATCAGGGGCTCGGTATTATTCGGCCGCCGTCTCCCTCACCCTTTCGATGCGTTAGTAGCGTTCTGTATAATGACATTTATTGTCGAAACGGGTGCTAGGAGCGCTTGAATGAGAATAAAACGTGCGTTGCTTGCTGTGCTGTGCGCCGTCGCTGCTCTATCGGTTGCATTGCCCACAATCACACTGGCGGATGATTCAAGCAGCAACGGTTCCAAGGACAACAAGTACTACTATGACAAGGTTGTTAACACGGGCCTGGACAATGGCTATTCGGAATCCAATAGCATCAAAGAGGGCGACCCCCACTTCGGATGGAAGCTCGGCAGGTTCGTCGTCAGCGGCTTCACGAGCAGAGCGGGCGACGATGTTCCTGTGTTTCTTAAAAACAGTGGCGATCAGGTTGAGCTCAGCTTTCAGCTCAATCAGAATATCGATTCCCTGAACGGGGACAATAAAAGAAAAATCTCCGGCGACGAAAACGGGTACGACGAGTATTTCGGCATTCCCAAGACTGATTTCGGTCACGGTACCCTCATAACCAAGCATACCGATTACCAGAACGCCTCAACCGAGCCCACCGTCAGCACTGAATACCTTTCGAGCATAGAAGTCGGCGCCAACACCCATATCGACATGTATGAGGAGGGCGATTACGAGGTGGCTCTCGACTACGAGATCGAGTCGCCAGGCCTCCTGCCGTTCAGGCCGGCTTACAACAACTATCGCATCTTCTTCAAGTTCAAGGTGCGCAACAGCAACACCATGATGTTCCTCTTCGACACTGCGACGAATGACGAGTTGTTCAACGGCTCAGTCACCTCGAGTGGCTTCCGGATTGACATGGCTGGGTCACACTATCTTGACGTGAGTGTGAAGAGGGAGGTTCTCGACAGCACCGGCGATGGCCTTACCGAGGACGTGCGCTTCAACAAGACGGCGACCGACGGTGCGGTGTTCGAAGACGAGGGCATTTACACGGTGACCGTGAAGAACCCCAATACGGGTGAGGAGGCCACGACCAAGAGAATCTATGTGGGTACCAACGATGCCATGAAGGCTTCGGTCGCCAACAACATGACACTTGCCGAGGCTCAACGACAGATTGCGGAGGGAACGACCGTCGCGGACGATGGAACGCTCAAGCGCGCCTCGAAAAAGACCGATACCGCGGCCAATGAGAGTTCTGGCAAGAACGGGGGCATCGCCGGCATGGGCGGCCCCGTTCTTGCTCTGTTTGCCGTGGCCGCCGTCCTTATCTTCGCGTCCATCTTGATAGCCCGGCGTAAGAAGATGGCTGCTGCCGGTGCTTCCAGCGAATCTGGGCTCGCTGTGCCCGATACAGATCTCGATGGCGAGGAAGGCAGTGGTGGGCGATGAGGCGAGCCATTACCCTGATGCTCGTCATCGTGATGGTGGTGTCCGGGCTTCCGGGATGCGCGTCCTCTACTGAGCAGTCCAGAGGGTCGTCTGGCGTGGGAGCATCCGGATCGGTGAATAAGGTCGCCGCCATTCAGACGGCAGGCCTCGAGTTCGAGGCCCTTTCCGACCCTGATCTTCAGCGCTACGTGGCGGACGCCGTATATTCTGGCCTTGTCCAGAAGATTGATTCCGACGAGTACTACGTCGAGAACGTTCAGACAACCTATGTCTCGAAAGAATATCTTGAGGAGCTCTCCTACAACACTCAGTCGAACATCTACTTTGGTTATACGCTTGCGGATCTTGAAGAAGCCTTCGGCGGTGAGCGCTACGTCTTCACGCTCGGTGAAGACGGCCAGACCGCTGTCAAGGCATTCGAGGACTACGATGACACCTACGACCAGGTGGTGAGGAACATCGCTGTCGGCACGGGGGTCATCCTTGTGTGCGTCACGGTATCCGCTGTTACCGGCGCCGCCGGGGCGCCTGCTGCAAGCGTGATATTTGCTGTCTCGGCCAAGTCCGGAGCCGTGGTCGCGCTGTCCTCCGGCGCCATCAGCGGCGCTTCTGCTGCCATCTTCAAGGGCATCGAGACGGGTGACATGGATGAGGCTCTGAAGGCCGGGGCCTTTAGCGGCAGCGAAGGCTTCATGTGGGGTGCGATTGGTGGTGCGCTGTGCGGAGGCGCCGGGAAGACCCAAGCTTTAAGGGGCGCCACCACCGGTGGTTTGACGATGAACCAGGTTGCGACAATTCAGAAGGAGTCTGGGCTCCCGCTCGATGTCCTCAAGCAATTTAACGACATGGATCAGTACGAGATTATCAAAATCGCAGGGCTTACCCCCAAGATGGTCAACGGCAAGACAGCTCTTATTCGCGATATCGATCTCACCTTTACTGATGAGATGGGGCACACGAACCTTGAGAGGATGAAGGAGGGCCTGGCGGCACTCGATCCCGCCACTGGTGAGGCTTATGAACTCCACCATATCGGGCAGCAGGTCGAATCGACGCTGGCGATCCTTACGCAGGAGGAGCATAGGCTTGGAGGGAACTCGAAGATTTGGCATAAGTTGACGAAGTCCGATGTGCACGCCGATGGGAACAACTGGGACGCCCAGAGGAAAGCCTTCTGGGAGTACATGGCGCAGGTGCTGGAATAGCGAGGTGTTGGGATGAGCAGCGTATGTCAGAGCCTTTCCGAGCTTCCGAACTTCAGATGCTTGGGCGCGGCTGACTCCGGCGCGATTGACGAGGCGGAGGCTAAGCTGGGCCTGAGCTTTGCAAAGGAGTATAGAAGCTACCTCGAGGGCTGCTCCTTCGCCAGCGTCAACGGACATGAGCTCACGGGTATCTGCAAATCGCCGAGGCTTGATGTTGTAGGCGCAACGCGGAGGGAACGTGAAAACCGCCCCGGCATTGATCCTGCTTGGTATGTCTTGGAGCGAACGGGCGTTGATGGCGTCGTCGCATGGCAGGACGCGGATGGCGTTGTCTATTATTCCGTTCCCGGGTCCGGATACATGGTGGTTTGCGATTCACTTCTTGAATACGTTAAGCGCTAAAGGCTGAACGCGGGTTCAATCGGTGGGTAACCCTAGCCCGAGGCGTCAGCCGCCGGGCTCTGCTCTTTCGATTAGGCGGGCCGTGCAGGAGTTTTCAATGTCGCGGCAGAATATTGTTGCGAATGAGGGATTGTTGGGTGCAGCGGTATGAGAAACACGTCGGTGCCGTACCTGTGAGATGGTCCGTATCTTTAAGCCGCTTATTACTCTTGTTAGCGTCTACTTACGTATCCCCGAGATGCGCGTCTGCCGCTTAGTTCACCTCAATGTGCTAAGCTGAAACTGAGCCGGAGGAGCTAAGGTTTTCTTGCCTATATGTAACCCTCCGGCTCTTTTGTATGCCGATGGCGGTAGATGTAAATAAACGGTGGAGCGACTGCAAAAGAGCCTCTTCGCTGGGTAAAATCAGGTTGTGCCGCGGAACCCGCTCCTCAGTCGGTCAACTTTGGAGACGCGGGCAACGCAGGTGCTATCGTCTAAAGGGCCGGCTGCAACCGGCCCTTTTAATATGAGAAAGCCATTGTCAATAGGCGTGTTTGTTCGAGCCCGGTTTAAAAC
>USHA01000008.1 GCA_900554325.1 uncultured Collinsella sp. | reverse complement strand
GCGGCGCGCTCGGCTTCTCGACGCCCGCGCGCGCCTTCAGGGCGATGCTCGGGGAGGACGCGGCGGCGCTGCTGGACGCCTACGGCGTGGAGGACGTGGCGCTCGGCGATCTCGACCTGACGCCGGGGCTCATCGGGAGGGCGCGCGCCGAGAGGGGCGATGCCCCGCTGGCCTAGCCTAGAGGAAAAACGGAATAGACGGACCGACCGTCCGGCTGAGTCTGGGAAGAGGTGCCGGGCGGCGGGCGGAGCATGGCCACCGGACCTATCGAAACACATCTCCACCGTTCCATCAACTGGGAAAACGACGCCCCCGGACCCCAGGAGGGGCCGCGGGGGCGTTCAGCTAACTGCGGGAACGGCCTATCCGTTCAAAGTGTTCGGCTGAGATCGGAAATCAACCTTAAATACATTAAATACATTAGCTGTAGCAAACTCAAATCCGCCGCCAACTATATGGCATGACGAAAGGAGCACTACGCATACTGCAGCAAAGAACATCTTGGCCTTGCTGTCATGGAATAAATAGAATGCAGCCACAAGCAGAATGCCATACACGCCGCCATCTAGTTTAGTGTATTCAGCTGCCAGTGCTATCAAAACAATCAGAGCAAATTCTGCGATGTGCCTCTTCCATTTTGAAAGACTTTGTATCTTTTCCAGAATAATCAAAAAGACCAAGGAAAGCAGGAGCTCACACATAACATTTTGTTGCCGAAGGTCGAATAGTTGCCCGGTTTGAACGAAATCGTATATGGGCTCCGCAATGATTGCGAAGACAAGCATATTTCGCAGGTACTTCTTTATGTCATGAGTATGCAAAAATCCCTCAACTATCAAAAAGCAAAATAAGGGAAATGCAATTCTGCCAAGAACATGAAGCACATCCGAAGCCTCGCTTAGAATCGCCCACTGCTCGTCTGATATCTGATTGTACGATGCGTGAGTCATGATTCCATTGGTCAGGACGATCCTGCTTACATGATCGAGAACCATCGAAATGGCCGCTATTATTTTTAATGTGCTGCCGCTAATTCCGTATCTGTCTGTTTTCATTTCGTTTTCCTTTCTTTGGGTGGGCCGTCAGGGGTTCAGCCTGCTCCGCAGGCGGCCGCTGCGGCGCTTTCGCGCCTTGCGCGCTGCGCTGGCAAACGCTCACGCGTTTACTCAGCTCCGCGCCCCGACGGGTTCGAACCCGTGCACCGGCAACAAAAAAGACGGCCAACCGAAGTTGACCGTCTCAACAATCTTTGGGTGGGCCGTCAGGGGTTCGAACCCTGGACCTTGGGATTAAAAGTCCCCTGCTCTGCCAGCTGAGCTAACGGCCCGCGGGTGGCATTGTACCACGGTCTGGGACTATTCCCAACTCCATTGGCCGTTCTGGAAAATCACAACTTCACGTCCATCAGGCGTAATGCCCGTAATATCGATGTCGTCCGTGCCGATCATAAAATCGACGTGCGTGCTCGAAACGTTAACGCCATGCTCCAGGAGCTCCTCTTTGGACATATCATATCCACCCTCGATGCACTCGGGGAAGCCGACTCCCAACGCAAGATGACAGCTGGCGTTCTCGTCATAGAGCGTGTCATAGAACAGAACGCCGCTTTCGCGGATCGGAGTGTTCTTGGAAATGAGCGCGGCCTCGCCCAGATGAGCGGCACCTTCATCGGTGTCAATAATGCTCGCAAGCGTCGCCTTGCCCACACGGGCATCGTAGTCCACTACGCGGCCGGCCTCGAACTTAATCCAAAAATCGTCAACCTTGTTACCGTGGTGAATGAGCGGCATAGCCGAATACACGATACCGTCGGCACGCATACGATTAGGCGAGGTGAAAACCTCCTCGGTGGGAATGTTGGGGAAGAAGGGGTGCCCATCGGGCGTCCTGCCCTTGCCACCGGCCCACTCGTGACCCTTCGTCATGCCAATCGTCAGATCGGTTCCATTTGCCGAGGTGTAATGCAGCCGGTCAAAACGATTGTCGTTCAGGAAGCGTAAGTTCTTTTCGAACGCCGCGTCATGAAGCTCCCAGTCGCTCTCCGGGTCCTGGCCATCGGCGCGAGCGGTGTGCAGAATCGCATTCCACAGCTTATAGATTGCAACCTCATCGGCGTCTCCCGGGAACACCTCGCGCGCCCAAGCCACGACCGGAGCGCCGGCGATACACCATGGGTTGATGTTGTAATCCAGTCCACGGCGGAAAACTTTGCACTGCGTGTTCTTTGCCTTAGAAGCTGCAGCGGGCTTAGCGGGATCGATGCCCTTAAGGGCGGCGGGGTCCGCACCCTCGATAAAGATAAAGCAGGCACCGTCCTGGGCCAGGGAATCCAGCTGCAGGCGCTTCCACTCGGGCGTCTGCTCAAAATAGCTTTTCTCGACATGCTCGTACGTGAGCCTCGTTATGGCATCATCGGCCCAGATGACCGTCACGTGGCCGGCGCCGGCAGCATAGGCCTCCGCGACCACCACGCGCGCAAACGGCACGCACTCAACCGGAGACTGAACGACGACTTCCTGGCCGGGCTTAACGTTTACGCCCTTGCGGACAACCAGGCGCGCATAGTTTTTAATCTTGGGCTCCAGGGACTTCATACCCTCCAGGGCCTCTTCGACCGTCAGGGCAGCTCGAATCATGTGCCACTCCATCTATCTATAGAACAGTAAAAAGGCGCGCCGCAAAAACGACGCGCCTTATATCTTAGCGATAAGTATGTATGCAAACGCTACTTCTTCTTGGAGTCCTTCTTGTCCTCCTCGGCAGCTGCGCGCTCGATAAGAGCGTTGAGCTTGTTCTCGGACATGCCCTCGGCCTGCGCGCGGTACATGTTGCGCAAGGGACGAATACGAGCGAAGTCGTAGATAAAGTCACCTAGGATGATGACATAGGACAAAACGATGCCGACCATCTGGACAGGGCTGGACACCATGCCAGCGGGAGCGAAGTACAGCGAGGCCCAAATTGCCACGACGAGCACCATGCCAATGGCGAGCACAATCCACCAGATGCGACGGCGCTTGGTGTAGTCCTCGTCCTGCTTGAGGAGGATATTCGACACCGTATAGATGCGGTCCTCCTTGGCGCGCTGCTTAGCCTTGCGGGCGCGCTTCTCCTCTTTAGAGAGGCCCTCGAGGTTCTCGCCCTTCTCGAGCTCTTTGCGGCGTGCCTTAGACGAAGCCGGCACGACGCGAACGGAGCTCGCTGCTTGGCGGGCGGGCTTAGCAGATGCGGCAGACTTGCGCGCAACCCCGGTAACTTCGTGGGATTGCGTGCGCTTGTTCGTGGCGCTACGGGTACTCACTTATGCGTTCTCCTTCATGCTTGTGAACTGGGAGCCCGTGATGATCTGGAAGGCCTCGCGATAGCGCTCGGACGTGCCATCGATGACCTCGGCGGGCAGGTGCGGGGTCTCCCCCGTCATGTCCCAGTTGGCCTTGAGCCAATTGCGGACGAATTGCTTGTCGTAGCTAGGCTGGATCTTGCCCTCCTCGTAGCTGGCAGCAGGCCAGAAACGGCTGGAGTCGGGCGTGAGGCACTCGTCGATCAGCGTGACCTTGCCATCGATGACACCAAACTCGAACTTGGTGTCGGCAATGATGATGCCACGGGTCGCGGCGTACTCGGCAGCGGCCTTGTAGATCTTGAGGGAAAGGTCACGAATCTGCGTGGCGATGTCCTCGCCCACGATCTCGCAGCAACGCTCGAACGAGATGTTCTCGTCGTGGTCACCGATCTCGGCCTTCGTGGACGGCGTGAACAACGGCTCGGGAAGCTTGGAAGCCTCGGTCAGGCCCTCAGGCAGCTGGATGCCGCAGACGGTGCCGTTCTCGTCGTAGGTCTTCTTGCCCGAACCGGTCAGATAGCCGCGGACGATGCACTCGATAGGAATCGTCTGGGCCTTCTTAACCAGCATGGCGCGGCCAGCGAGGTAGTCACGATACTCAGCAAACTCCTCGGGGAAATCCGCCGGGTCGATGGAAACGAGATGGTTGGGAACGATGTCGGCAAACTTATCGAACCAGAATGCCGAGATGCGATTGAGCACCTCTCCCTTAAACGGAATCTCGTCGGGAAGAATGAAGTCGAACGCAGAAATGCGGTCGGTGGCGACCATCAGCAGGTTTTCACCGGCATCGTAAATATCACGAACCTTGCCACGGGAATCCGGACGACGCTCCATCGTTGTCACGTGAGTCACTCCTTACCTAAATACGACAGAAATGCGGGTTCTTTCCCGCATGTTTTCGCAAACTCGGAGCGGCAGGGACGCGGCCCCTCCTTCACCGAATAGCGAAAAGCTAGTGCTCCATTGTAGTAGATGCCGCGTCCGCCGTGTGCTCGCGGGGCAGATGAATTGTAAAAGTCGTACCCTTTCCAAGCTCCGACTCCACGGATATGTAGCCATGGTGATGCTCGACGATCTGCTTGGTCACGGCGAGGCCGACGCCCAGGCCGCCAGCTTCGCGGGCGCGGCTGGCATCGGCGCGCCAAAACCGCCCGAAAATGCGCGACAGATCGTCCTTGGCAATACCGATGCCGGTATCAGAAACGGCAATGCTGACGTGCCTGCGGTCACTGAGCACCGACACCACGACCCAACCGCCCTCGGGGGTGTAGCGCATGGCGTTGCTCATGAGGTTGATAACACATTGCGTGATCATGTCGGGATCGGCCTCGACGACATCGTCGTGCCCTTGGGTTTCATCTGCAAAGCGAAGACGAAGGTCACGGTCGGCAAACAGACGCTCCTGGCCGTTCACAATCGATCGCACGAACGGAACCATGTCCACCGGTTCTAGATTGAGCGGAGCCGTGCTGTTTTCCATACGCGATAGGTCGAGCATCTGCTGCACCAGACGAGCCAGGCGACGCGTCTCGGAAGCAACGGTCTCCAAATGCTCATCGTCGGTGGGATACACGCCATCCTGCATGGCCTCGACCGTTGCGAGCATGGCCATAAGCGGCGTGCGAAGCTCGTGTGCAACGTCTGAGGTCAGGCGCTTCTCGTGTTTCATATCCTTCTCGAGCGAGGTGGCCATCTCATCGAAGGTCTCACCCAGCTGATCGATCTCGTCATCACCGCGCAGCCCCGTGCGAGCCGACAGGTCGCCGTCACGGATTTGCTTTGCGGTACTGGTGATGCGATGAATCGGTTTGGTGAGCATGCGCGACACGAGCGATCCGATAACGACCGAAATGCAGATTGCAACAACCGCGGCGAGGGCCATGGCGTTAAAGGTCTTCTCCCTAAACGCAGAGTCCGCCTTGGTGAGCAGAGCGTCGGAGCCGATGGCCCACAGCTTTACCTGTCCGACATGCTCGCCGGAAGACGTTACAATCTCGACGTTAGCAACGCTATCGGAGTCGGTTGGAGCAGACGAGACCGGGCTATGCGATGCCCTCTTGCCGCTCGTGTCGTCGGTCGTAGCCTGGTTTTCGCGTACATCGGCGGTGGCGCTTGCCGAGGGCCAGGAATCGTCATAAACGATCACACCCTTTTTATTGACGACCTGCATGCCCAGATCGTCGGAAACCAAACTCGACGTTGCGACCGTGCGCAGTTCTCCCGCGGTCCAAGAGCCGTTTTCCTCATATGAGGTCGCCAACTTCTCGGCAGCGGAATTTGCGATTTCGACGATATTGGAGCGTGTGTAATCCGAAAAGACCGTGCCCCACACAACAGAGACAACGCCCACCAGCACCAATACCGTCATGAGCGATGTCAGGGCAAAAGCAAGTGCCATGCGCGAGGGATAGCTCATCGTTGGCCGTGAATCGGAACGAGGCGTGTTCCAACTAGCCTTGGAACCCGCCTCGTTCTCCTGCTTATGCTTTTGCCCGATTTCAAAGCGCGCAGGTGTCATATGTGATTTCCTTTATTTCTCGTCCGACTTATCGGTCTTGGTCGGAGCCTCGAAGCGGTAGCCGACACCGTGGACGGTGTAGAGCCACTTGGGCTTCTTGGGGTCGTCGCCCAGCTTGGCGCGAAGGTTCTTCACGTGGCTGTCGATAGTGCGCTCGTAACCCTCAAAGTCGTAGCCGAGCACCTTCTCGACCAGCTCCATGCGGTTGTAGACGCGGCCGGGGTGACGGGCAAGCGTGGTGAGCAGCTTGAACTCGGAAGCCGTCAGGTCGACTTCCTTGCCCTCGACCAAAATCTTGTGGCCCGAGATGTCAATGACCAGATCGCCAAAGTCGAGCACCTCGACGGCCGGCTCATCGGCCTGGTGGGCACGGCGGAACAAGGCGCGCACGCGCGCGACAAGCTCGCGCGGCGAGAACGGCTTGATCAGGTAGTCGTCGGCACCGAGCTCGAGACCGATAATACGGTCCTCGATCTCGCCCTTGGCCGTCAGCATAATGATGGGGACATCCGAGGTGTCGCGAATGGTGCGGCAAACGCGCTCGCCGGGAATCTTAGGGAGCATGAGGTCGAGCACGACCAGGTCGAACTGATGCTTCTCGAACTCCTCGATAGCGGACTGGCCGTCGCCCACGCCCACAACCCAATAGCCCTCGCGCTCGAGATAGGCAGCGACAGCGTCACGGATTGCCTTCTCATCCTCGACCAGCAGAATCTTTTTTGCATCTGAAGCCATAACACGGCCCCCCCTGTCTCAATTAGCTAAGAACAAGCTCATTTTAACGCACCTGAGCCCACCGGGTATCGCATGGGTGCGATAGCTCGGCGGGCGGTACTCATAGTCACAACGCGCTTATTCCCCTGTCGACGCCTTTTTAACCCCTCGGAGACTAAAGAGAGAACAAGCGAGCGGTAACCGTCTCGGGAATCCCCTGACTGTTACGCACCGTTGCGTACGTTAAGAACGAGTTCGATTTACCCGCCGTAGCAGGATAATCGCCATACTCCAAGGCTCGGTCGGGCGACAGAAGCGAGCCGTAGGTCTTAGCCGAAGTGTCAATCAAAAAATGCGACGCCTGAACTTTAACCAGGTATTTATTTTTCCTTCCCGCGGCGCACGCGAGCGGCTCACGCGAAAGGAAGAGGTACGGCCCGCCCTCGCTACCGATATAGGTGCCCATATTGCCCAGGCTACCCACACCGCTATACGTCGCCTCGATGGAGAACACGAAGGTGTCGCCCATATACACGGCCTCGAAAGGCGAAACCGACGAAGGCAGCACCAGCTGGGCACGCTTGGTGTTGTTGCCGTCGGTCAGATCGATTGCCGTAATGCCGTAGTAGACGCCCTCGTCGTTGCGGACACGCGGCGAGATGGTCAAAATGCCGTCGCTCACGCGCGGGGCCGATGCAAAGCGGCCCGTCGATTTCCAAATTACCTCGGCCTTGGATTCATCAAGCGAGCGACGATAGCAAAACGAATCACTACTCGTTTTATTGCCGCCTGCCGAAGGCATTTTATACCAGATGACTGATGCCCCGAACGCCGTAAACAGCGGCGGATCATAGTCCTTGCCACCTCGATCGAGCTCAACCACGTCGCCAGAGAGCGAAGCGCCCGACAGATTTTGAGCGTAGAGCTTCCACGATGAATTGGCAAAGTTCATCTCAACCCACGCGAATACGCCGTCGCCGGCACGGACATCGTAGAATGCATATCCCGTGCCCTCGATAGGATCCTCGATTAATGTGGTAAGCGAGCCATCGCCCAGGTTGAGCACACCGAGCGTGTTGGCGTGCAGTGCCGATGCGGGCGCCATCATCGCCGCGGCGTAATCGCCGTCGCAGTAGTACAGCAGCGTACCCAGAGGCAGCGTCCACGACGCCGCCGGCTCAAGATCGATGTCGACTGCCTCGTACTCATCCGTAATCGAGATGATTTTGGAATCGTCCTTGATAACCTGCGGCTCGCCGGCGGCATCATCGCTGGTACCCGTTTTTTTCGAGCATCCGGCAAGCACCGTGGCAGCGCCCGCGGCAGCCCCACCGAGTACAAAGCCGCGACGCGATATTCCGTTCTTGATGTGATCGGCGATACCCATTAGGCGATCTCGGCGCGAGCGGCCTCGATAGCGCGCGTAAGCTGGTCGGCGCAGGAGGTCTTTTTCATACCGCAGGTATTACCGGCGAGAACCTCGATTACGCGATCGGCGGGAGCGCCCTCGACCAGCTTGGAGATAGCCTTGAGATTGCCGTCGCAGCCGCCGGTAAACTCAACGCCCACCACCTTGTTGCCGTCATCGGAAAGGTCAAGGTGAATATTGCGAGCACACACGCCCTGAGGCTTGTAATCAAACGAAATCATGCGATCCCCTCTCAGAATGTTATTCGAGACGACTATTATCCCCGTCTTTCCCTAAATGCAACGAGGCGCTTTGCCGGCAACACACATTACCAGCAAAGCGCCCTAAAAAGCTAACGTTATGCCCGAACCTACTCGAAGCTCAGCTGCTCCAGACGATCAAAGACCGTGTCGATACGGGTGAGGAAGTCCCACGGATCAAAGATCTCGTCGAGCTTCTCCTGACTGACGGTGCAGCGCGGGTCGGCCTCGAGACGCTCCTTAAAGGTGGGGCCGGAGACACAATCCTGTACCTCGTGCCAGGTTGCCATAGCGTTCTCCTGCACAATGGCGTACGCGTCCTCGCGGGTGATGCCCGTGTCGACGAGGGCGAGCAGTACCTTGGAAGAGAAGATGAGGCCGCGGGTCTTATTGAGGTTGGCCATCATGCGGGCGGGATACAGCTGCAGGCCGTCGATAACGCGGATGAGGCACTGGAACATGTGGTCGAGGGCGATGAAGCTATCGGCCTGGGCGACGCGCTCGGCAGAGGAGTGAGAAATGTCACGCTCGTGCCACAGGGCGACGTTATCGAAGGCAACCTGGGCGTTGGACTTCACGACGCGCGACAGACCGCAGACTTTCTCCATGGTGATGGGGTTGCGCTTGTGCGGCATGGCTGAGCTGCCCTTTTGGCCCTTACGGAACGGCTCCTCGGCCTCGAGCGTATCGGTCTTCTGTAGATTGCGAACCTCGGTAGCGATGCGCTCACAGGTGGCCGCTGTAGTGGCGAGAACGCCGGCGAGATAGGCGTGATGGTCGCGGCTGATAACCTGCGTGGACAGCGGGTCGTGAACCAGGCCCAGGTGCTCGCAGACGTACTCCTCGACGAACGGCTCGATGGAGCTGTACGTGCCGACAGCGCCCGAGATGGCACCAAAGGCAACATTCTTGCGGGCGTCCTCAAGACGATCCAGATCGCGCTTGAGCTCCCAGGCCCAAGAGCCAAACTTCATGCCGAAGGTCATCGGCTCGGCGTGGATGCCATGAGTGCGGCCGGCACAGAGCGTGTTGCGCTCCTCAAAGGCGCGACGCTTGCAAATCTCGCCGAGCTTCTTGACGTCCTCGATGATCAGGTCGCAGGCCTGGGTGAGCTGATAGCACAGGGCCGTGTCGCCCAGATCGGAGCTGGTCATGCCATAGTGAACCCAGCGGCTGGGCTTGGGGTCGCCCTCGGGAACATCGGCATCGATGTATTCCTTCATGTTGGTCAGGAAGGCAATGACGTCGTGGCGCGTGACTTCCTCGATCTCATCGACCTTCGCCTTCTCAAAGTTGGCATGGTCGCGGATCCACTGGGCCTCGTCTTTGGAAATACCGATCTTGCCGAGCTCCGCCTGGGCCTCGCAGGCCAGAACCTCGATTTCCTGCCAAATGGCGTACTTGTTCTCGAGGGAGAAGATGTGTCCCATCTCCGGGCGGGTATAGCGATCGATCATAGCGGCTCCTTTTTGGTTATTGGCACGTTGGTCGTAACCCAACCATTGTACCGTGCGCGGGTGCGAGTATGGGCAGTAGGCATTAACCTAACATTTTGTAGCATAAGAGCGGGCATGGGGACGTCCGCGTATTTGCTTCGCAAATACGCACCGGCTTCAGGCGCCTGTCGGCGCCTTCGCCTGCTCGCTACAAACGCTTCGCGTTTGCTTAACGCTCGCACCCTGTCGGGTTCGAGTCCCGGCACTTTATTGAAAAAGGCACGGTAACGAAACGTTACCGTGCCTGAAATTCGAATGGAGCGGGCAACGGGACTCGAACCCGCGAGTGTCAGCTTGGGAAGCTGATGCCTTACCACTTGGCGATGCCCGCATATGTGGGGGATAGTATAACGCGGTTGTCTTGTTCGATACAAGGGTGGCGATGCTTGTTTTAGCTGTGGAGATTCGTTTGAAAATCGCGTCAATTGTGGAGACGAGGACCTTTGACTTCCTGTTCCCTTTATCTTCTACCTGCGCTTTTGCTTGATTGTTGTATTTGAGCTCAATTTGTCAGGAATTGGGCAAGCTTTTGGTCAGGCTCCGGTACTTACCCGCATGAACCTCGGGGGTAGCCTCATCCTACGCGTCGCAGCCTCCCCGTGCGACGCACGAGGGATAAGGAGCAGCCATGTCCAACGCACCCACGCACTCTGTCCACAGCGCAATCGCAACAGGTCCGCTGCTCCTGCTCCTCTTCCTGCTTTTCGGCTGCCTGGCACCGGGAGCCGCATTTGCCGTCGATGGCTACGACCAGCTCGGCTTCCGCACTATTAGCGATGATTGTGGGCCCTTCTTTATCGGCAAGTATGAAGCTCAAGACGCCTCGATTGCCTACTGCATGAACCAGGAGCGCCCCGGCCCCACCAAGCCGGGCGGCCCATGGCTCAACTTTGATCAAGGCTGGGTGTGGCTCGACGACGAGTTCGCGGCAATCGTTTGTCACGGATATCCTACCGCCACGTCGTTTGGCGGCTACCATCTTTCACCCGATCGCGCCCGCGCCGCAACCCAGCTTGCCGTATGGATGCTCAACGGCACTACCCATGTCGACGGCACCTACTCCTACACGACCGCTCAGGGCAAAACCAAGAGTGGGCACTTTACCGCCGACAATGAAGTCGTGGCGGCTGCGCGGTGGCTCCACGACAACGCAAAATCAGGAAGCATCAAAGCCGCTCCGCACCGCGCGCGGCGCTATCTAGGAGCCGTATCGGGCGGCAGCAAACGTCAAGACATGCTCTATGTACTGCCGGCGGTCTCTGTTTCCTTCAAAAAACAGTCTGCAAACGCCGCCATTACCAGCGGAAACAATACTTATCAGTTTGACGGGGCAGCATTCGATATTTTTGAGAGCGCCAGCGGCGCGCATGTCGGCACCATCCAGATGGACAGCAACGGTCGGGCGCAAGCAACACTTCTGCCCAACACGGCATACTACCTAGTTGAAACGAAGGCGCCGGCCGGCTATGTCCCCCGTCGTGATCGCATCGCCTTTACCACGGGGAATGACGGTGGACAGGTCGCCATTGATGAACAGCCCGGCACCATCAACCTGCGTATCGTAAAACTCGATGCCGCGACGAATGCCGGCCCCCAGGTGGGATCTTCACTCGCAGGAGCAGAGTTCACGTGTGTGTCACAATCAACCCCTGGATGGGCGCAAATCCTCACGACCGACGAAAGCGGTCGGGCCACCCTCGCCGATGTCCCCTTAGGAACCTTTACCATCTACGAATCAAAAGCCCCCGAGGGCTACCTGCCATCCAACGACAGCTGGACCTATACCGTTGGAGCCGACCAGCTCGGCGATTCAGGCGTAGTCGAGATCGAATCTCGCATTTCCGATATCCCCATTGCGTTTGACCTTGAGATTTCCAAATTCAAGGATTACGGCAATAGCGACCAATCCGGCCTGGAGCAGCCGGCGGGTGGTGTTGTCTTTGAGGTTGTCAGCAACAGCTCTCAGCAGGTTGTTGGCACACTGATCACAAACATCTATGGCTTTGCCTCCACCAAAGATCAGCCCGAAGCATGGTTCGGCGCAGGCAAGCGACCCGCCGGTGTCCACGGAGCCGTCCCATACGACCGTGCCGGCTACACGGTTCGCGAGGTTCCGGAAACCGTCCCCGAGGGTTTTAAACGTGCAGGGGAATGGACCGTCGGGGCCAATCAGATTTCCGACGGCGCCGAGCTTCAATATATCGTGGACAACCACGCTCTGTCGACGCATCTCCAGATTGTAAAACGCGATGCCCAAACAGGCGCTTCTGTTCCCCTAGCCGGATTCACCTTCCAACTCCTCGACAGCAATCACGAACCTGTCTCACAAACTTGCTGGTATCCAGCACATAACGTAATGGACACCTTTACGACTGACGCGACCGGGACCGTCACACTGCCCGAATCGCTCGTGCCGGGCACCTATTATGTACGCGAAACCTCGGCCAAAGAGCCCTATCTTGTCGGCGAAGAGATCGAGGTAAACATACCCGCCGACATGAACCTAACGCCCGTTGCAATCGCCTCGTATTATGACCACGCCGCGACCGGAAACATCAGGATCGTTAAAACCGATGCCATAGACGGCAGCAGCCTCGCAGGCGCCGTCTTTGAGATCCGTGCCTCGGGTGATATCGTGCGCCCCGACGGTAGCATTGCCGCGCTCGACGGTGAGACTGTCGCGACCGTCACGACGGATGAAACTGGAGAAGCACGCGCGGGCAACCTCCCACTGGGATCTGGCACCGCACGCTACGAGGTTGTCGAGACTCAAGCGCCGGCAGGCTTCTTGCTCGATCAGACAACCCATATTGTCGACCTTACTTATGCCAACCAGAAAACACCCGTTGTAGAAGCACGGCTTAACGTATCCGACGATTACACCAAGGTTGATATCTCCAAGGTCGATGCAAGCGGTGAGCAGGAAGTGGAAGGCGCACAGCTCGCCTTATATGGTCCCGATAAAACCGAAATAGACTCCTGGACCTCATCCGACAAGCCACACCGCGTCGAACATCTTGCACCCGGCACCTACTCGTTGCGCGAAATGATGTCTCCGCGGACCTATGACCTTGCCGAGGAGATAACGTTTGAAATAAAGGATACGGGAGAAGTCCAATCCGTCGCGATGAAGGATGCGCCCATCGAGATCAAGGGGCAGGTCGACAAGCGCCAGGAACTTGTCCAACCTATCGAAAAGGGCCTGTTGGCTAACGGCGATGGTAAAAACCGTGCCGCGATGCAAACCAATACGGATGGGCTTTTCTCCTATACCATCGACGCTCGAAACGATTCAACTACCTGGGTTGATGAGTTCACAATTACCGATGATCTTGAGTGTGCCGAGGACGATACGGCGAGATTCGTCTCAATCGAAACCCCCGTCGCCATCGGCGACCTCAACGGTCTGTGCAACGTGTGGTATCGCACGACGCCGTTGGACTCGACAGACGTCGATGAACCGGCGAACACGACACTTGACGATGGACACGAAAATCCTTGGCTTGAGTCCGACGAAGTAAAAGAGAGCCTTGGTGAGGACTGTCGCCTCGTCGATTACGACGGCTGGCGCCTCTGGAAGGCGGATGTCTCGACCACGGAATCCACCACACTCGAGGCGGAAGAGCTCGACCTTACACCCAATACCGTCGTAACGGGCATTCGAATTGAATACGGTGCGGTAGCCGCCGACTTTACGACTCGAAGCGATGCGGATTCTTGGACCCGCGATGATCTCAAAGATGAGCACGACGACCTTGACGATGCCAAAGCAATCCTTGGCACAGACGCTCGGGGCGCAATCGTGCACATGCAGGCGACGTCGGCTTATACGCCCCAAACCGCACTCACCAACAGCGCACGCGTCGATCTTTGCCGCAACGGCGGCGGCGATAAACTTGAGTCACATGACGAGGACCGTGTCATTCAACGCTGTACCCTACTGCAGGACCTACCGGCAACAGGATCAGTTCCCATCGCCGCTTGCATCACCGCGCTCCTGACCTCGGGTGCCGCAGCCCTATGGTTCGCTCGCCTTAGGTCGACCCCAAAGAAGCGCTAGCGCGATGAAAAAGCTGGCGAGCCAGTCCCCTGGCTCGCCCGCTTTCAATCATGTAAATCGCCGTATCTACTCTGCAGACGAAGATCCACCATCAACGATTGCCTGCTCGGACTCAGGAATCCCATCGGCACCCGTACTCTGTTCTTGCTCCACCTCTTCGCTGATTGCGGAGGCGGGGGTCGAGCCCTTTGCACCCACGATGTAGGCAGCCCCAAATCCTAACGCAATGGCAATCAAGGTCAAAATCACGTAGACAGGCCAATGGCGCTTAATATACGAAAACACGTTGACTCCTTAGAGCTCCGTCTACGAACGGCGGATAACCTCGGTCACGACCTCGGATACCGTGGCAATGTTCGTCGGGTTGACATTGTGGGGCAGGTCGTCCTCGGTACGAGCGCAAGCCAGACGCGTGCCGTCCACGCCGGCGATGGTGAGGGCTCGGCGGCTCGCCTCGAGCGCGGCATAGGCATCGGTCTTGGCATAGGGCATCTCGAGCGCGCCACAATCGACATGGAACGACTTGCACACCTTGCTGACCAGGTTCATGATGCGGCGATCGCCCTTGAGCAGCTGCTGTTCGCCCTCGACCGTCACCACCGAAAGCCTACCGGCGCCGACGGATTCAAGATTGATGAAGAATACGCCGCGGAGCTTATCGCGATGCGAAGCCAAGAAGGCCTTCATGCCGGCGCCATCACAATCCGAGGCGCCCGTTGCCACAAACCAGATATCGTGACCGAGCAGCTCATCATCGCCCATAGAGGCGACAGCCGAGAGCATATCTTCGGAAGAAGCGCCATCGGAAGACGTAGCGCCGCCCTTCCAGCCATCGTTATCGTCCTCGAAGTTATCCCACGAACCGATACCGCGACCGGACTTCTTGGCATCGTAATCGTCTTCGACGCCCAGCCAATCACTCATGCTGTCCTGCTCGTTTTTCCTTTTACGACCGAACAGGCCACCCAGGCCGCGTTTGCGAGACTTGGGTGCCGCCGGGGCGGGAGCCGAAATGGTCTCGATCGGCTGCGCGCCCGACGCAACGGGCATAGGAGGCGCAACGGGTGCCGATGTGGGTTCGGGACCCTGGGCAGTAGCAAAGGGGTCGTTGACCTGGGCAGAGGGATCGGGAAGGTCGAACAGCGACGTGCGAGACGCAACGTTTGCCTGCTTCATAGACGGCAGCGACGGATCGGGGACCGAAGCCAGCGGAGACGAGGAAGGTGCAGGCGACGGTGCCGACGCCGGATCGGGAACATTCATCTGCGGACGCGGCGATGCCTGGGAGGAAATCTGGGCCATAAGGGAATCGACTGTTTCGTCCTGGGTGGGAGCGACATTGGCAACCGTGGCACCGGAACCACTCGGGGTCGGCATGGTGAAAATCTGCGTGGAGTAAGGCCTCGACTCATCCGTCTCGGGAGTCTCGGAAACCGCAGACACTTCCTCCTGCTCGACCTCGGTCGAATCATCTTGCTCGGCTGCCGCGTACTGCTCTTCGTCAGAGTTGGCCTCGACGGGCTCGTCCTCGGCAGCATCCTGAATTTCGGCAGCATCAATGGGCTCGTCATCGTCCACCACGTCGCCCTGCTCATCGGACACAGGAAGGGGCTCGGCAATCGCGGTGCCCTGCTTTTCAAACGTTATCGTGGAATCGAACTGCGCGGCATCAAACGACATGGTGCTATCGACGTGCTGCTGAGCCTCGAAAGACGTTGTCGCCTCAACAACATCCGCGGACGTCGGTTGCTGGGACTCAAAGGACGTTGTAGCTTCGGCGGCGTCGACGGGCACGGACTGCATAGCCTCGTTCTGCTCAAACTCTTGCGCCGCGCGCTCACGTGCCGCCTCGGCTGCCTGCTGCTGAGCGATAGCCTCCTGCTCGGCAGCCTCGCGTGCGGCAGCGCGCTTCTCCTCGAAATCGTCGACAAATTTCCTGCCCTTTGCAAGCGCACCCTTAAAGAAGCTGGAAGCGCTGGCGCCAATCGAAGAGAACGCGGATGCAATATCGGCATGGGGCGTTGCCGCGGGAATCTCGGCAGAGAAATCAGTATCGCTCTCGTAAGACACGCGCCTCGGCTGTTCAACGTAATCGTCGTCAGACTCGTCCGCAACGTCTTGCGCCGGCGTGGCGGGAGCCAAAATGTCCAGTCCTGCCGCGGGATCGATCGCGGACACCGCCTCGGGCTCGGCAACGGCAGCGGTAACCGCGGCAGACTCATCATCCGCAGTGACAACGGGCGCAGGCTCGGGCTCAAACGTCGGCTCCTCGCCCTCCTCGTAATCGAGCGTGCAGGACTCGGGAAGCATTCCGAGCGCACGGATGGCATCCGAACCAAAGCGGATGTTGCCGGCGGCGTTGCGATAGAGCTTGGGCTCGGGCTCGGCCGCGGCAGGCTCCTCCGCCGGCTCAGCAGCGGGAACCTCGTCATTGAACTCTTCGGCCTGGACAGCCTGATTCTGATCCTCGGGCACGATGGCGCCAATCAGCGTCTCGTCGGCAGACGCACCCTCAAAGCCCTCAATCTGCTCGTCAAAAGCCTCGCCCTGTTCGGGCTCGGTTTGAGCGTCGGGAGCAATCGGCTGACCGAACTCGTCCTCGGCGTAGGTAGGCTCTTCGTACTCGATGGTGTTGCCGTAGTCGTTTTGCTGCTGGGCCGCGGCATACTCCGCCGCCGCGCGCGCCATTTCCTCGGCACGACGTTTCTGCTCCCCAAAATAGGTATCGAACGGAACATCGTCGGGAAACTCGTTCTCGCCCTGGAAGGGAGCAACGTTGTCCATAACGCCGAGCATAGCGGCGACAGAAGACTTGTTGCACACCGCGCCGGACGTATAGGGAAGAACGTGGCGGTTAGAGATGATGTTTGCCGCGTTGGCAAGTGCAACGAGGGAAGCGAGGATCGCGACAATCCACAGCAGAACCTTGAGCGCGCCGGGGAGCGGCAGGATACGCAGGATGGCAACGGCAGCAGGGGCAATCGTGGCAACGGGCAACAGCTTGGCGATGAGCGCACGATACGAAGCATAGGGCTCGCGGGCGAGCAGCTCAGCACGGGGAGAGTCGTAGTGTGCGACAACGACCACCGGGCGGTTGCGCGGAGACGCGAGCGGGCCCGAGGCCTTGTGGTAGGCGATGACATTTTGGCTCACGCCCGTCTTGCCCAGGCGCGAAACCACGGGGTGGCCCGTGCGCTCGAGCACGTAAAGAACGGCGCCGACAATGGCCAGCAAGGTGCCGACCAAGCCGATACCGCCGCCGATGCCCATCAGCAGGGCGCCGGCAAACGCAAGAATACCGGTAACGGCAAATGCCAATCTACTGGGCGCCGGGGCATTGAACTCCTGAACCTCGGGGTCAAAGCCGTGGTTGCGGAAGATCTGAGCGATATCCTCGGCAGCCAAGCGCTCTTCTTCGCTGCATGCCGGCGTAATGCCGGTGTTCTGCAGCAGGTGGTTAATATAGTTCTGGGTGTTCGCCATGTGCGCTCCACATCCATAATCCGACAAATAGGCCCAATGCATGCACATTAGAACCGTATATAGTCGAAAGTATACCCCGAGCGAGCGCAAACGACCGAATTCGGGCCATCTTAACGCCTCGAGCGGACAAGGATATAGCCTAATCTCCATATCGGACTAAAATCATGGCAGCAAACCACCTTCTCATGCGAGGACTCTATGACGGCAAGCGACGCGACCGCGACAATTAAAAAGGGGAATTCGGAGCCCGGTTTCGATAAAACGGCTCAGCGCATCCTCAATCTTTTCTTTGTGCTCAACAGCTCCCCCGAACCGCTGACGACCGAGCAGATCGTCTTGGATTCTGACCTGGGATATGGCTCGGGCAATATCGACTCGGATAAGCGCAAGTTTCGGCGCGATCGTGACAAACTGCTCGAGCGTGGCATCTTAATCAAGGAGGTTCGCCCCGCCGGTGCGCAGGAGACCGAGGAAAGCTCGTGGACAATCGACCGCGAGCACACGTTTGCTGCAGGCGGCCTCATCACCGCAGACGACGCCGATATCCTACTCAACGCCATCGACCAGACGCTAGCGGCCGGCTCTTCCACCTTTGCCGCGCCGCTTGCCGATATTCGCTCCAAAATTGCCTACCTCACCGGCAGGACGACGGTGGACGAAGTACCGATCCGCCGCTCTCCCACCGTCGATGCGGTATGGAGCGCCTTTGCCGAGCGATGCGCGCTGCGATTTTTATATCAGAACGGACGCGGCGAGCAGAAAGAACGTACCGTCTGTGTCTACGGCATGTTCGAACGCGAGGGCGTGGCGTACTTCTGCGGCCTCGACAATGTCACCGACGACATCAGGACATTCCGCTGCGACCGTATCGTTCGCGCATGGCGTCCTTCGAAGGCCTACGCCATCCCTGCGGACTTCAATCTCAACGACTATCTGTTCTTTGAATTCGATTTCGCCGACCGACCGCCCGTTGCAGCCACGTTCTCGTTCGCCCCTCAGACGCAGATCGATATGATCAACGGCCTCACGCGCGGGCGAGGTGAGCTCGCACACACCGATGCGGGATGGACCTGGACCGTTGACGTGCGTGACCTTGAAGCCGCCGCCTCATTTTGCATGGCCCACGCCATGGACGGCATGAGGCCCATGGCCCCCAAATCGCTCAAGCAGGCGTGGAACCACCTCATTGAAAGGACGGTGCACGAGCATGCCCGTGCGTAAACTCACCAGCGAGCAGAGACTCTCGCGCGCCATCGACATCATGGAGGCCCTCTACGCCGCCGGCGATGGCGGCATGACACGAACCGAGATTTGCAGCCGCTTTGACATCACGGGAGTATCGCTCGACGAGATTCTCGAGATCGTCTCGACGCTCGCGGACCGAGAATCGGGCGCGCGCATCATCTGCGAATGCCGCAGCGAGCGCGTGGCCCTCACTGGTGACGCCGGGCGCGTGCTACCGTTGCGCCTGAGTGCCGCCGAGGGCGCCGTGCTCAACCATGAACTTGAATCGTTGGGGATCGAGCCGCAGACGGCAGCTCGGATTCGACATGCCCTTCTGCCCGAAGAGCTCGGCTATAACCAGCGCGTCTTTGACACCGTCAACCACGGGTCGCACTGGCAGCAGCTGAGCTGCGCCATTCAGGACGGTGTTCGTTGCCGCATCTCGTATCGCTCGATGGACGATGCGCGGCCACGCGAGCGTCTGGTCGACCCCTTGCGCATTACGGCAAACGGCGACCAAACATACCTGATTGCCTGGGACATCGCGATCGATGAGCAGCGCACCTATCGCATGGATAAAATCGAGGGACTCACCTTGACGGAAGACTCCGTCGTGCCTCACACACCGGGCGTCGCATCCCTCCACGATTCCCTTGCCCGGACGCAGCGTAGCGCAAAGCTCTTGATGCCATTCGATATGGCGGAGCATCTGGACTGGGCCGGCATCACCCTAATCGAGCGCAGCGGGGCAGACATGGCAACGGTAACCGTGCATTACGGCTCCGAGCGTTGGCTACTGAGCCAGGTAATCGCAGCGGGCGGAGCCATCCGCATCTTGGATGACCCCGCCCTGTCAAAGCGTCTGTGCGATATGGCAAAAACCCTCGTCTGTCCGCTTTAGCGCCGCCGCTCGTGACGTGCGCGCCACAGTTGCAGATAGTGACCGATCTGCGCCGATTCGATGCGCTGGTAGGAGCTCGTGGGCAGCGACGTTAAGAACTTCTTTCCGTAGCCCTTCGTCACCAGGCGCGGGTCGGCCAGAATCAGCACGCCGCAATCGGTCGACGAGCGGATAAGGCGGCCAGCCGCCTGCTTGACCTCGAGCACCGCCTCGGGCAGCGAATAGCGCGCCCAAGCGCGGTCTTCGCGCAGGTTGCGCTCGCACGAGAGCGGGTCCGTGGGGCTCGAGAACGGCAGCTTGGGAATGATGACGCAGCGCAGCGTCTCGCCGCTGGCGTCGAATCCCTCCCAGAAGGCCTTAAGCGCAAAAAGCGACGAGGTCGGCTCGTTGATAAACCGGTCGCGCAGGCGACGAGGAGATGAGTTGCGCTGCTGGCAGTTGAGCTCCAGACCCGCACGGGTCATCTTGGGCTCAACGCGGGCGTACAGGTCTTCCATGTCGCGCCGATTGGTGAACAGTGTGAGCACCGATCCGCCCATGGCAAGATGGGCGTCGACCAGCACGCGCTCGAGCGCCGTAAGATAGCTCTCACGATCGCGCGGATCGGGGATATCGCCCGCAACGACTACAGACATGTTCGAATCGAAGTCGTAGCTCGAGTCCAAGTGCAACGATGAGGATGTTGAAGCACCGATGCGATCGAGGCCGACCGCGTGGTTAAAGTGTTCAAAGCTTTTGGACACCGTCATGGTCGCCGAGGCAAAGATAGCCGTGTGAACCTCGGGCAGCCACTCGGTTGCCAAGGCCTCGCCAATGTCGATGCGCTCTGCGGTCATTGACTCTCCGCCGGCACGCAACCTGCGATTGACCTGCAGCGAATACACGTAGTGTTCATCGGTGCCATCAATGATGAGCTTGAGGTTCTCGGCCAGCTCGTGCAGGCGGCGCGAGATATCACCCAAGTCGACAACAACCTCGGGCTTGTCGGCGGCGACGGCTTGCACCAGCGCGTCGACGCTCTTGTCAGCTTGTTCCAATGCGTCGATGCCAGTGTAGGCCGACTGTAAGAAATCATGCCAGTCGTCAGATTCGCGCAGCTCGGGGCCAATCCATAGATTGGCATTGTCATAACCCCCACGCGCACGGCGGCCGAGCTCGCGAACGCCATCGAACACGTCGGCGATTGCCATGCTCGCGCGCGCAACCGTCGACGTCGCCTTGGCAGTAAGGCCCAGATAGAGCGTAGAGCCCTCGGAGGTTGCCAAATCACGGGAAACCTGGCTTAGCGCGCCGGCGCTCGAGCCACCCAGGCGCTCAAACAGAACGCGCGATTCATCCGCCGACACCACGCGCGCCCACTGACGGCGCGCCTCGCGCTCGATGGAATGGGCCTCGTCGATTACCCAATGACGAATCGGAGGTAAAATCCTGCCCTCGGCCGCGACATTGCGGAACAGCAGGGAATGGTTGGTGACCACCACATCGGCATGCGCCGCACGACGGCGAGCGCCGTGGACCAAACATTTATCAGGGAAAAACGGGCAGAGGCGACGAGCACACTCGCGCGAGGCCGTCGTAAAGTCGGGGCGGTTGACGCTGCGCCACCGAATGCCGAGCGAGTCGAGGTCGCCATCGGCTGATTGGCAGACGTACGCCATAATGACCGCGACCGCCGTGAGCGTGTCCGCCGGATCGCGCTTGGTGGTAATCTCGACCTGGCTGCGGCTCATGCGCTCAAGCTTGCGCAGGCACGGATAGTGGTCATAGCCCTTGAGAGCGCAAAATGACAGACCACCGTCCAGTTGCTCGGCAAGTTTTGGCAGCTCATGGTACATGAGCTGGTCGGCAAGATTGTTCGATTTGGTCGCAATACCAACCGTGATGTTGTTACGGCGCGCTGCCTCGGCAAAAGGTACCAGATAGGCCATCGATTTGCCGACGCCTGTGCCCGCCTCAATTACACGATGAGTGCCCGTGACCAGCGCATCGCGGACCTCGAGCGCCATCGCGATCTGCTCATCACGCGGCTCGTAAGTGGGATACATGCGATTGACCAGGCCACCCGGCGCATAGTCTGCCTCAATCTCCTCACGACTCGGCATCTTGAGGACCGGCAGTTCGTCGGCGTCCACCCGATCGTCGGCGCGATCGGCCTTGAGAACGTCAGCACGAGCGGCGCTGAGAGAGAAGATAGAACCAGGGTTCTGCCCCGCCAAGAATGAGAAGATAGGACGATAGGACCAAGGCACATCCGTATGCATGTCGGCTAGGCGCGCCATGAGGCCCTGGGGCAAGTCGGTGAGCGCCACGAGCAACACGCGCCATACGCCACACAGGGCGTCGACGTCGGCATTGGCACGGTGTGATACCGAGTCACAGCCAAACAGATCGGCCATAAAAGACAGCTTGTGCGAGGCCAGGCGCGGAAGCGCGATGCGCGACAGCGCCAGTGAATCGATCCAAATATCGCTCACGTTGACGCCGCCTTTGACCGACTCGATAAACGAGCGGTCGAACGTGGCGTTATGTGCGATCACCGGGCAACCACCGACAAAATCAGCGAGAGCGGCGACGGCCTCAACGGCCGACGGGGCATCTGCCACATCGGCATTTGTAATGCTCGTGAGCTCGGTAATCTCGGCGGGAATCAGCTGCTTGGGATGCACGAAGGTATCGAAGCGGTCGACGATCTCGCGGCCCGAAAGGCGGGCCGCCGAGATCTCGATCAGCTCGTTGTCCTGAACCGAAAGACCTGTGGTCTCGGTATCGAGGACAATCACATCTTCCTCGATAAGGCCGAAGGACTGCGTTTTGGCGCGTTCGGCAAGCGTGGCATAGGAGTCGATGACAAACTGCGGCGTTCCTGACGAAACCGCGTCCTCGATTAGCATGCAATGCCCGCTCGACGAAGGCCCATACGGATCAGGCTGTCACAGACCTGCGGGAACGTCATGTCGTCGGTGTGGCGGATCTCATCCGGATACAGCGACGTATCGGTCATGCCGGGAATGGTATTGGTCTCGAGGATGACGGGGCCGTCCTCGCTCACGATAAAATCGCTGCGCGAGATGCCCAGGCAACCGAGGGCCTTGTGAGCAGCGCAGGCAAGCTCCTGAGCGCGAGTGTAATTCTCGGGTGAAATCTGCGCCGGAATGCGATGGATGTCCGTAGGGTCGACATACTTCACGTCCAGATCGTAGAACTCGCAGTCCTTGGGCTTACGAATCTCGACAATCGGCAGAGCGCGCACGTCGTCCTCGCCGTACACGCCGACGGTGATCTCGGTACCCTCGATGCACTTCTCGACCAGCACTTTGTCGCCGTACTCAAACGCCTTGGCAATTGCCGCGGGCAGCTCGGAGGGCTCATGGACCAGGGAAATGCCATAGCTGGAACCGTTGACGGCCGGCTTCACAAAGCAGCGCTCGCCACAAACCTCGACGATATGATCGATATCGACTTCATCGCCCACCTCGAGTGCGAGGCCGGGGGCAATGGGAATGCCCGCCTTGGCGTACAGGAGCTTAGAGACCTCCTTGTCGGCACCGCAGGCGCTGGCAAGCACGCCCGAGGCCGTGTAGGGGATACCCAGGGTCTCCATGGCGCCCTGCATGGCGCCATCCTCGCCGCCGGCACCGTGCATGGCGATAAACGCCACGTCAAAGCCGCCGGTCGCCATGGTTACCATAAAGTCATCAGCGGCCGTATCGAGCAGCTCCACCGAGGTGTAGCCGGCTTCCTTCAGTGCCACCACAACGTTCTTTCCCGAATTGAGCGAGATCTCGCGCTCAGCGGAATGACCGCCCGCCAAGACCGCTACGTGCATGTTCTCTAGGCTTTTACCCGGCATGGGCAGACTCCTCCTCTATAATTTCTGCAGCTGATACCATATTGTAGCGATACCCTCTACGTTTCCCCAAAATCGAAAGGCTTCCATGAATCCCAGGACTAAATCTCAGGACATTCGCGACTTGAGCCAAAACGATATTCGCGAGCTCGTGGCCGAACTTGGCCAGCCCGCCTTCCGCGCGAAGCAGCTCATCGAATGGGTCTTCGAGAAGAACGTTTGTTCGTTTGACGATATGACCAACCTTCCCAAGGCTTTCCGCGAGCAGCTTAAAGAGGCTTTTGCCTTTGACACGCCCACTGAACTCACCAAGCAAGTTTCCAAAGATGGCTCGCGCAAGTATCTGCTCGAGTACCACGACGGCGTTTCCGTCGAGACTGTTGGCATGCCCCGTCGTAACAAGCTTTCCGTCTGCGTTTCCACCCAGGCAGGCTGTGGCATGGGCTGTGCCTTCTGCGCTACCGGTCTCAACGGCCTCAAGCGTTCTCTGACCGCTCAAGAGATTGTCGACCAGGTACTTCATGTATCCAACGACTTTGGCGAGCGTGCCACGAGCGTTGTCTTCATGGGCCAGGGCGAGCCGTTTGCCAACTACGACGAGGTTCTCAAGGCGCTGCGAATTCTCAACGACCCCGATGGCATCGGTATCGGCGCTCGTCACCTCACCGTCTCTACCAGTGGCGTTATTCCCGGTATTCGCAAATTTGCCGACATCCCCGAGCAGTTCACGCTTGCTGTTTCACTGCATTCCGCCATCCAGTCGATGCGCAATAAGCTCATGCCCGGTGTTAAGAAGTACACGCTGCTTCGCCTTCACGAAGCGCTTCAGCTCTACACCGAGAAGACTGGCCGCCGCCCGACCTATGAGTATGCAATGATCGAAGGCGTCAACGATACGAATCCCGAGATGCAGGCGCTCTGCGACTTCTGCGAGGGAACGCTGTGCCACGTTAACCTCATTCAGCTTAACGACATCGAGGGCAGCCCGCTCAAGCCGTCGCCGATTCATAAGGTTGAGGATCTTCAGCGTCGTCTTGAGTCCCGTGGCATCGAGACCACGATTCGTAACTCCCGTGGTAACGATATTGACGCCGCTTGCGGACAGCTGAAGCAGCGCTTCAAAGTTCAGAAGAACGCATAGGGGAGTCGCACCCCAAAACGTTTCATGTGAAACATCGAACGGCCACGGTTGCAGGATATGCAACCGTGGCCGTTTCATTTAATAACCTTAATTTTGAATCAGCTGCTGCTGGTCCCATTTTTACGGTCAAAATAAGGGGTCCTTGCCTCGTGAATCGGACAAGGACCCCTTAGAATATGCTGAGTAATTGTTAGGTACCTAATAGCCTACATTTTCCCATTGGTTGCTGACCCAGCCTTGATTAATCTTGGGATTCTTCGTTACCTGAGCAGTACGCATGGCAACATCTTCTGTCATAACATCCAATTTCTTTTTGGAAGTATCGACGATATCTTGCGCGCCACGAAGCAAACGACCTCTAAGTTCATCGTCTGTCGCGATCTTATATCCAGCAAAGGCACCAGCCGCGACAGTCGTCGCCAATGCAATCGCTGTTAAAATCTTATTCCTCATCTTGGCCTACTTGATCAAACTGAATCATTTCGCCAAGAATACGAGAGAGCTCTTCCTCGTCTTTAAACTCAATCTCGATCTTATTCTTTCCACGCGAGCTCTTCACACGCACGTTGGTATTAAATACCTGGCGAAGCACACGGGCGGCCTTTTTAAAAGACTGAGGCGTCGCAGGCCTTGGCGTCTTAGGTGTCTCTCCGGCAGAAAACAACGGAGCAAGATTTTCTGTCGCTCTTACGGAAAGGCCCTCTGTAACAACTTTCTCTGCAAGTCGAATACGCGCGTCCTCATAGGGAACTGCAAGAATCGCACGTGCATGACCAGCAGTAAGTTTGCCCTCAAAAATCATCTGCTGAACTACTTCGGGGAGATCGAGAAGACGCAGTGAGTTTGTAATTGCAGAGCGTGACTTGCTTACTGCCTTCGACAATGCCTCTTGGGTCATACCGCTGGCATCGATAAGCTGACGATAGCCCTTGGCCTCTTCGACGGGATTCAGATCAGAACGCTGAAGGTTTTCGATAAGAGCAAGAGCAAGCATCTCTTCATCATTTACCTCTTTAATGATGACTGGCAATTCTTCAAGGCCAGCAAGCTTTGACGCCTGGTAACGACGCTCACCAGCGATGATCTCATAGCCGTTTCCATGCTTGCGAACCAAAAGCGGCTGCAAAACGCCATGTTCTTGGATTGACTCGCTCAACTCGCGAAGTTCGGTTTCGTTAAAGTGAATTCGCGGCTGGTTAGGGTTGGGAACAATATCCTCAATAGGTAGTTTCGTTTCAGATGCAGCCTTTGACGCGGATGCAGCCGAACCACCGGTCTCATACTCGGCCTCTGAGACCAAAGCATTGAGTCCACGTCCCAATCCACCACGTTTCTTTACACTAGGCACGCTTGATCACCTCTTTTGCAAGGTTCATATACGCTTTTGCACCCTTATTTTGAGGTGCATAGGTAATTACCGGTTCTCCAAAAGACGGTGCTTCGGAGATTTTAACCGTACGGGGGATCAGCGTCTTAAACGCCTTGTCACCAAAGTACGATTGAACCTCCTCAACAACCTGATTCGATAGAGAAGTACGTGAGTCATACATGGTCATAAGCACACCATAGGTGTCTAAGCCCTTGTTCAGACGTGATTTAACCATCTTCATTGACTCAAGCAGCTTCGTAACGCCCTCGAGTGCATAATACTCGCACTGGATCGGAATCAAAACGCTGTCTGCCGCGGTCAAGGCGTTGATAGTAAGCAGGCCGAGCGAAGGGGGACAGTCAATGAAAATAAAATCGAACTCGTCCTGAATCGGCTCAAGCAAATCTTTGAGGCGGGTTTCACGAGCGATTGCGCTTACGAGCTCAATTTCCGCGCCTGCAAGCTGAATTGTAGCCGGAATTACGAATACCTTTTTGCAATTTGTATCAAGAACAAGCGATTCTGCCGGCACATCATTCAACAATGCATCATAGATGCAGTGATCAAGGTCTTCTTTTTCAATTCCGAATCCACTGGTGCTGTTTCCCTGCGGATCAAAATCGACAATCAGTGTCTTACGACCCTGCTCGCCCAGTGCCGCCGCAAGGTTTACAGCCGTCGTTGACTTACCAACGCCGCCTTTTTGATTGATAATTGCAATGATACGCGTGTCTTTTGCGCTCTTAGAACGCTTAACGTCGCGAAATCCCACGGTCCCTCCTGGTGTGTATTGAAGCTGTCAAACGGAGGATGTTTCACGTGAAACATTCCGATTCAATATCAACCGCCATGTTTCACGTGAAACACTGCAAGTTGTTAGTATCTATTATGTTTCACGTGAAACATCTAGGCAAGCGGATTCTTCTTTGCCATGCCATTTGCACGAGGCAATGAAACAGATGCTGAATGACTCTTCTTAAGAACAATGAACTCCCTGTGACCCAAGCCTTCAGGCAAATCAATTGCGTCATTCAGAAGCAAAGTGAAGCCGCAAATCTTAGCTGCTGACATACCGGAAGCAAGCTCATCATCCGAAGGATTGCCCTTGGTGATAACAAATAGCCCTCCATCCTTCAGGTACGGAGCCGCATACTCAACAAGAATCGGTAGAGGGGCCAGTGCGCGGGCGGTTACAACGGAGAACTGCTTCTTATGGCTTCGAGCATATTCTTCAAGACGATCATGAACCGCATGAGCATGTTTCAATCCAAGAGCATGGACAAAGGAATTAACCGCATCAACCTTCTTGCAAACAGAGTCAATATAAGTAGCTTTACGATGCGTGGTTATAGTTAATGGAATACCAGGGAAGCCCGCACCTGTTCCCATATCGAGCAAAGCTCCCTCAGGAGCCTTGTTGATATAGGGGAGCAAAACAAGTGAGTCGAGGATATGAAGTACTGCAGCATCTTCTACGTTAAGAATACGGGTGAGATTGGTTGTCTTATTTGTTTCTAGAACCAAATCCAAATGCTGAATACATTTCCTCAGCTTAACATCAGTTACGCTCAAGGAATACTCTTTGCAATAGGAAGTTAGACGACTCAACATCTCGTCAGCCTGCTGATCAGTAAGTACTAACAACGAAAGCTCCTTTCTGACAAAAATCAGTGTATCGAGAACTTTTGACAAAAAAAGGGGACGTGGAAAGCACGTCCCCTTAGCATAAGCTCGAGAAGATTATCGAGCAACAATCACCACATGGCGATCAGGGTCAGAACCCTCAGAATGAGTATCGACGGCATCATTGCCACGAAGTGTAATGTGAACCAGTCGACGCTCGTAGGCATTCATGGGCGGAAGCGAAACACTCTTATGAGTGCGGATGGCACGCTCGGCAGCAGACTGGGCCATGGAAGCAACCTTGTCCTGACGGCGACTCTTGTATCCCTCTACGTCCACCACAACCGGATACCTAAAGCCAAGTTTGCGGCTCACCAGCAAAGAGAACATAACCTGAAGGGCATCAAGGGTGCGACCATGACGGCCAATGAGAACAGCAAGGTCGGGAGCCGTTACATCCAAAATCAGCTCACCCTCGTCGCCCTCATACTCATCGATAGGAGAGTTGGCGGCATCGAAGTGCGAAAGGATGGAACGCAGGATGGAAATCGCAACATCGGCAATGGTGTCGAGCTCCTCATCGGTCAGCTCTTCACCAGCCTTGTAGCGCTGTGCAATCTCGGGATAATCGCCCGCGACCTGCGGGGCAACCTCCTCAAGCATATCCTCGATGATCTCTTCAGACATAACGTACTCCAAAAGTTAGGTACCTAAATAAGATTGATATCCCGTTACTTCTTCTTGTGCGGGCGCGGCTTCTTCTCTCGACGAGTGACCTCAACCTGCAGCGGAGCGTTCTTAAGACGCTCCTCCTCATCGGCCTTCGCCTTGTCGATGACCTTCTGCGTCACAAAAATCTGCTGGATAACCTGCCAAGCAGACGAGACGTCGTAGTACAGCAGAACACCAACGGGAAGGCTCCAGCCCATCCAAAGCATCATGACCGTCATGACAACGGCCATCATACGCATGCTCTGAGCCTGCTGGCCGGTCTGGTTGCGCGACATATAGAGCTGCGGAATCAGGGTCAGGACGGCGAACAGGATCAGGCAAACCAGCGCAGGCAGTGCAACCATAAAGCCATCGGCAAAGGAAGCGCTCGGCGTGGTGGTCAGGTCGGGCAGGATGTTGAAGAACGAGAACGTGCCGTCGTTAAAGTACTGCGGCAGGTTGCGCAGCAATGTAAACAGGGCGAACAGGATAGGCATCTGAATCAGCAGCGGCAGACAGCCAGCCATGGGGTTGAACTTGTTCTCGCTGTAGAACTTCTGCATCTCCTCGGCCTGACGCTGGGGATCGTCGGCATAGCGCTCCTGGATCTCGAGCATCTTGGGCTGCAGCACCTGCATGCGAGCCGTCGACTTGGTCGACTTGAGCATGAGCGGCGTCAGCAGCAGACGGATGATGACCACCAGGATGATGATGGACAGGCCCCAGTCGACCGCAAAGGTCTGGATGAGCTTGAGCAGCTCGAAAAGGATGTTAACGATCCAATCCCACATGTAAGTTTTCCTCCGATAGCGAGTGCCCGCTAGGGCACAGGGTCATAACCGCCGACGTGCAGGGGATTGCAGCGAGCGATGCGCCTCACGGCAAGCCAGCAGCCTCTCAAAACACCGTGCTTCTCAATCGCCTGGACGGCGTATTGCGAGCACGTTGGGTAATAAATGCAGGCGTCAGGCAATAAGGGCGAAATAACCTGTTGATATATGCGAATAGGAGCGATGGCAACACGTCGCAAAACGTGATTGCTCATCGCTCCTCCCCGGCAACGCCGGCGCGCTTCATAAGCGAACGCAACGCCTTGTCCATCTCCTGCGGCGAGGAAACCCTCGTCTTGGGAGTTGCGAACAAGATGATGTCATAACCCGCAACGGGAAATCCGCAGCTGCGGGCGGCCTCGCGCATCACACGCTTGGATCGGTTGCGCACGACGGCACAACCGAGTCGCTTAGCACCAACGAAGGCGACCCTTCCGGAGTCGCCTTCGCCAACCGATTCACATATGGTCATTCGAATCAGAGGGTGATTGAAACGACGCCCCTGACTGAACACATGCTCGAAATCTTGCCGAGACTTAATAGTCTTCATGCGAGATGTGTGTATCGCTGCTAGACAGTGAGACGCTTGCGGCCCTTGGCGCGACGACGGGCGAGCACGGCACGACCACCCTTAGTGGCCATACGGGCACGGAAGCCATGGGTCTTGGCACGCTTACGCTTATTAGGCTGATACGTACGCTTCATCTTAAGTTCCTCCTGCTGCATTTCGAGTGTCCGCGGGGACGCGGACGCAGATATAGACACGTGAGCTTGAAGATTGTAGGGAAATCAATGTTCAAATGTCAAGAAATCAAAGGTAAAAGGTTGCGCAGTTCACACGGTTCCCCCATAAGCCAAGCTCGATTTAGCGGTGCATGGCAACTTTTCACGATATTTCATCGAGTTTTCAACAGGTCATGTTGGCAATGTTGAGAACTTTTCGTCCGTTTTCCAAAGTTTTCAACAGGTTTTGAAAAGTTGTCGAAAGATGAGAAACATTGCACGGTGAGCTACTATTTGTTCGAAACCTTTTGGAAGATTGCGAGCGGCATGTCTGACGACTTTTACACCATGGTCGATTCCGGAGACCCGGCACCCGACAACGAGCACATCACCGGCGTGCGCGAAGAGCGTGACGAAGGTGAACAGACGACAACGCAGGCGCCAAAAGCCATGTACGCCGCGCGCATCGCCGTCTATGACGACATGCTGTCGACACCGCGTGTGATCGTCATTGATCCGCAAGATGTCCGCACGTATTTGGAAGAGACGACCAACACCGTCTACCAGTGCATGAAAGAACAAGGTGGCCACATCTCGCTCATGGTCATCCGCGAGATTGTCGAAAACTTTATCCACGCACACTTTGCCGAGCCCATCATCTCGATTCTGGACGGCGGAGACACCATCCGCTTTGCTGACCAAGGACCCGGCATCGACGACAAGGAACGTGCTTTCGACTTTGGCGTTACCAGCGCAAACAGCAAGATGAAGCGCTATATCCGTGGAACCGGAGCAGGGTTTCCCATGGTGCAGGAGTATTTGGAAAACGCCGGCGGTGCCATATCCATCGAGGACAACATGGGCAACGGCACCGTGGTTACGGTAAGCCTGAACCCTAAACGCGTGCAGGAAATCGAGCGTGCCGGCGGACGCGGCGCTGCCGTGCGGCCCGAGACGGAGCAGCCCACATATCCCCTGCCGGGAGCTTTTGCGCAGCAGCCCGTGGCAACGCAGCAGATGCAGCCCCCCGTGGGACAGATGCAGCAGCCCGGAATGCTTCCCACACAAGAACCCCAGGCGGCATCTATGTCGATGCCGCCAAACATGCCAGAGGCCATGCCGCTGGCTGATCAGGATGCAGCAGCAATGCAGCAGGCGACGGGGGCGCCGGGTGGCCAGCAAATGGGCTATCAGCCGTACCAACAGGGATATCCATATCAGCAGATGCCGCCACTGGGGTATGGCCAGCAGTTCCCGCAGCAGTACCAGCAGGGATATCAGCAGCCGTACCAGCAGATGCCGCAGCAGCAGTACAACCCTTGGACCCAGCAGATGCCTCCACAGCCTTACCAACAGTGGCCTCAAAGTTTTCAACAGCAAATGCCGCCGATGCAGAGTTCTCAACAACCAGCAGCTCAAATGATGTATCCTAATGCAGCAAATCAGTATGCGCAGCCACAACCGGACGTGTTCGTAAGCGATCGCGGCAACGCCGCGCTGGGCTATCTGGCGCAAAATCAAGCGTGCGGTGCAACCGATCTGGCGAGGACGTTTGGAAACTCGGCCCCCACTTGGTCACGCACGCTCAATGACTTGGCGCAGGCCGGCTTGGTCATCAAGCATGGCCAGAAATACCATCTGACCGAACTCGGCGCCGCTCGCGTGCGAGCTCAGAGCTAAAGAACGGGAGAGACAGTGGACGAGGAAGCAAGCATCATCCTGGGGGATGCCATCGCCTTTTGTCAGCGCGACGGCCAAGATGCACGCCTCATCAACATGCTGGGGCAATCGCGCGCCATAAGCCTGACCGAAGATACGCTCACGATCGAGGCCCCCTCGCGCTTTGCCATCGCGCAGCTCAAAAAGCATCAGCCGACTATTGAGGCCTATCTGGAAGAAATCGCCTTTGCGCCGATTGCGCTCGACATCGTGGCACCGCAAGGCGCCGCGACGGAATCCGCTGCCGCGACGGCGCCCGCCACGGCTCCCGCTGCTTCCCCGGCGGTGCCGGCCTCCGCAGGCGACGTGCCGACAATCGAGCACCAGCACAGCGATGTTTCCCGTGAAACCATGGCGCCGTTGCCGACCGCGGTAGCGACGTCAACGAACGCACCCGTCACGCACATGCCCATCGCTCACGACGCAGCGGCGGGCGCGGATTCGGGCATTGCAATCAAGAACACGCTCTCGGCCGATGATTTTCGTCGCATGATGAACCAGATGAAGGGCGGAGCGCCGACTAAATCCACGCAAGCTGCGACCCCCGCTTCACCCATGCCAGCACCGACCGTGCCGGCCGAGCAGAATACGGATGGAGCCCCGCTCGCCGCGAACTCAAAATTTACCTTTGAGAACTTTGTCTATGGCCCCGAGAACAGCCATGCCTATCGCTCGGCACTCAAGTTTGCCGCCCTCGCGGACGAGCGCGGCACATGCACATCACTGTTTATCTACGGCAAATCGGGCCTGGGCAAGACGCACCTGCTGCTTGCCATCAAAAACGAGCTCGCCGAGAAGTCGCCCGAGATCAAGGTCAAGTATGCCAACTCCCAGGCATATCTGGACGACCTGATGACCGAGTTCGACCGCCAAAAGAAGAGCAACGCCCCCATCATGCAGGCGTACCACGGCGTGGACGTGCTCATCATCGATGACATCCAAAACATCATCGGCAAGCGCGCGAGCGTGGACTACTTTTTCCAGCTCATGGACGAGTTCATCCGCAACAACAAGAAGGTCGTCATCGCGGCAGACCGCGCCCCCAAGGACCTGAGCATGGACGAGCGCCTGACCAGCCGCTTCAACGCCGGCATGCTCTGCCTGGTCGCAGAGCCCAGCTACGAGATGAAATACAAGATCTTGCAGCGCTATTACGAGAACACCATCGTCGCCGCTCCCGAGGCAGGCGACGACTCACTGTTGGCGGCCTACGGGGGCGACGGCGGGCACCTGACCGATGAGCACTTTAAGCACATGGCAGAGGTGTCGGGCACCAACATCCGCGAACTCGAGAGCTTCTGCGAGCGCTGCGCCGGCGAGGCGGGCGACCGCGAGCGCGAGGGCGGGGAGCTCACCTTTGACGATATCGACGCCATCGCCAGCCAGTACTTCGACACATCGGCCAAAAAGATCAACGTGCAAACGGTTCAGTCCGTCATCGAAGAGCAGTACGGCGTGACGCACGAGGAGCTCATCGGCCCGCGTCGCAACGCCAATATCGCCAAAGCACGCCATATCGCTATCTACCTGGCCATCGAAATGTGCGAGATGACGACCACGGCGGTAGGCGCCGAATTTGGCAACCGCAACCACTCGACCGTCAGCACGAGTTACAAAAAGGTCCAGAAGATGATCCAGGAAGACCGCACCGTCACCGAAGACCTCAAGTCGCTGCGCGATAAAATTACACTACGCTCGTAGGGAAATAGAGACACCTGTTGAAAACTTGTCGAAACCACGGGCATAAGGTGTCTAAAACCCAATCCGCGGTGATGAAAAGTTTTGCGCAGGTTTTGAACGTGGAAAACCACCCCTGTTGCACACAGGTTGCTGTCGATTCTCTTTCTGGGTCTGACCTGCGTCTTTGTGAGTAATCAACAGTTTCGTCAGTGCTATTACTATTATTAAGATATTTATATCTATAGAAAGGTATTAAAAGATGAAGTTCACCGTCAGCCAGAGCTCGCTTACACAAGCCATCGGCGTCGTTATGAAGGGTGTCGCTTCGGCATCCACCCTTCCCATCCTGTCGGGCGTGCTCGTCAAGGCCCAAGACGGCATCTTGGAATTCCAGACCTCTAACTACACCATCTCGATCCGTCATCGCATCGCGGCGCATGTCGAAGAAGAGGGCGAGATGGTTATCCCCTGTAAGATGCTCTCCAATATCACCAAGACCCTCCCCGATGCCCCGGTCACCTTTGAGCTGTCCGAGCGCCAAGTGCTGATCAGTTGCGAGAAGAGCTCTTTTAGGCTGAACACGCTCGATGCCAATGACTTCCCCGAGTTTCCGGCCTATGCCATCGAGAGCGCCGTGGAACTGCCGACCGATATCTTGTCCGAGATGGTCGGCCGCGTGTGGCGCGTCACCTCGACCGACAAGGCCCGCCCCATCCTGGGCGGCGTGCACATGAAGGTCGAGAACAATACCGTGCGCCTGGTGGCGACCGATTCCTTCCGCTTGGCCGTGTGCGATACGCAGGTCGAGACCTCGACCCTCGAGGGCTCCTTTGAGCTCAACGTTCCGGCTGACGCCTTTAACGACGCGCTGAACATCATGGCCAGCCAGACGACCATCATGATCGGGGCTACCGACACCCAGGTCGTCTTCGAGGCCGGCAACACCACCTACGTGTCGCGCCGCATCGAGGGCATGTATCCCAACTACAAGCAGCTCATCCCCGATTCGTGCGTGACGAGCGTCAAGATCGATGTCGCCGCTTTTAACGCCGCCCTCAAGCGCGTGGCCGTTATCGCGAGCGCCAACCCCGCCGTCAAGTTCGAGATCGATGTCGAGAACGGGCAGATGGGCCTGTCCTCCATTTCCAATGACCAGGACCTTGCGCAGGAGACGATCGATGTCGAGGCCGAGGGCGAGTCGGGTACCATCGCCTTCAACTACCACTACATCTTCGGCTGCCTCAACGCCCTGTCCAAGGAGAAGGAGATCACGCTGGAGCTCAAGAGCTACTCGCAGGCGGGTATCTTCAAGTCCTACGACAAGATCAACTACCTGTACCTGGTCATGCCGGTCCGCATCTAGCGCTGCGCCATGACCATGTTCGCCCGCGATCTTTCCGTCGCGCACTACCGCAGCTTCGATAGCTATCGCCTTGCCCTGGACGAGGGCGTGACGATACTTGCGGGACCCAACGCGGCAGGAAAGACCAATCTCATAGAGGCGCTGCAGCTGCTGACGAGCGGCGCCTCGTTTAGGCATCCGACCGCCGCCGAGCTCGTCCATGACGGCGTGGGCTCGTGCAAGGTTGAGCTGAGGCTCGAGGGCGACGGCCGCGTGCTTGATATGGGATTGAGCGTGGAGGACGGTAAGCGCTCGTTTAGCCGCAACGGCAAGAGGTGCTCTGCCGCCGGTGTGCGCGGGGCTCTGCCGAGTGTGCTGTTTTGCCCCGACCATCTGGACATGGTTAAGAGAGGCGCCAGTGTGCGCCGCGCCGCCCTCGATGACTTTGGCATGCAACTGAGCGCACGCTATGCCGATCTTGCGAGCACCTATGGGCGCTGCGTGACCCAGCGTAACGCCCTGCTTAAGGAGACCTGGTGCTGCCGCGAGATGCTCGGCGCGTGGAACGATTCGATTGCCCGCGCGGGCTCGGCCCTGCTCGTGCACCGGTTGGCCCTACTCGACCGGCTGGCGGGCCATGTGCACACTGCCTACGGTCAAGTGGCGTCCGGCGAGGCTGCCAGCGTGACCTATACGTCCACGCTGGGGGATTTGCCCCAGGTCGAGGATCGCGAAGAGCTGAAGGGCTGGGCGTACGAGCGCATGCTGGCTGCCCTTGATGAGCGCGCCGACGAGGAAATTCGCCGCGGCGTGACGTTGGTGGGACCGCATCGCGACGAGATTGAATTTGCCGTGGCGGGCCGCTCCGCCCGTTCATTTGCCAGCCAAGGTCAGCAGCGAACGTTGGTTTTGGCCTGGAAGGTGGCGGAGGTGGCCGTGGCTCGCGATGTCCTGGGCACCGCTCCGCTGCTGCTTCTGGACGACGTGATGAGCGAGCTCGACGGCGAGCGCCGCGGTGCTTTTCTGCGGTTGATCGGCGATGATATCCAGACGGTCATAACCACGACCAACCTGGGGTATTTTACCGATGACCTGCTTGATCGAGCCAAGGTGGTGAGCATGGGTGAGACGTGCTAATTCCGAGCGCGAGAGTGAAACGGTCGCCTTCAGTGGATTTTTGAACGCAGAGCGTCAGCGCATCCTGGCGGCCGCGACGCCTGAGCGCCGCGCGCAGATGGAGGCTGCAGAGGAATCTCGTGCGGTCTATCGCGCCTGGAATGCGGTGTGCTCGGGCACGCGCGAGGGGCGCCATGTGACGGGCCTGCGCTACCTGCCCGAGTCCAATGAGCTGCTGGTGTACCTCGACTCGCCCTCGTGGACGCAGGAAATGACGCTGTTGCGCGAGATCATCCGCGCACGTATGGAGCGCGCCGGTGCACATGTGGACGGCCTGGTGTTCAAAACCACCGCGCCCGGTCACACGCCGCCCGCCGCCAAGCAGCGCCTGCGCCCGGCGACGACCGAGCGCCCGCCGGCTCCGCACGCCGACCTCAGTGAGGCCGAGCGCACCGAGATTGAGTGCCAAGTGGCGCCCATCGAGGATCAAAAACTGCGCGAGGCCCTCGAGAACGCCATGAGAGCCAGCGCCGAGTGGGCCAAGGGCGTGCAAAGCAAAAAAGAGCCTTAAATCGCATCTGGTGGCCTTGTAGAGCCAAATACCCTCGTTCCCGAGGGTATTTTTTTACGATAAACTAGTAAGGCTATACACATTTTCTTGACTGAAGGAGGACGTGTGGCAAACGAAAACGATTACGATGGCGGCGAGATTAAGATTCTCGAAGGTCTCGAGGCCGTTCGTAAGCGCCCGGGCATGTATATCGGCTCGACGAGCGCCAGCGGTCTGCATCACCTGGTGTGGGAGATCGTTGACAACTCCGTCGACGAGGCCATGGCCGGTTTCTGCACCGAGATCCAGGTGACGGTCCACGCCGACAACTCCATCACGGTCGTCGACAACGGGCGCGGCATCCCCGTCGACGAGCATCCCGTTAAAAAGATTCCGACGCTCGAGGTTGTCATGACGATCTTGCACGCCGGCGGTAAGTTCGATAACTCGGCCTATAAGGTCTCGGGCGGCCTGCACGGCGTTGGCATCTCCGTCGTCAACGCACTGTCCAAACGCGTGGTCGTTCAGGTTCGTCGCGACGGCAACACCTACGAGATGGAGTTCTCGCGCGGCAAGACCGTCAAGAAGATGGAGGTCGTGGGCACCTCGGATTCGACGGGCACCACCGTCACCTTCTGGCCCGACGACGAGATCTTCGAGACCTGCATCTACGATTTCGATACGCTGCACAACCGTCTGCAGGAGACGGCGTTCCTCAATAAGAACCTCAAAATCGTGCTGACCGACGAGCGCGAGGCGACTCCCCACGTGGAGGAGTTTTGCTACGAGGGCGGCATCATCGACTTCGTCAAGTTCCTCAACGAGGGCAAGGACGTCCCCGAGGCCTTTAAGGAGCCCATCTACATCGAGGGCAAATCGGACCCGGACGCGCCTGTGACCAAGATGGGCGAGGTCGAGGTTTCTCTGCAGTGGAATAGCGGTTACGGCGAGAACGTCATGTCGTTTGCCAACGACATCTACACCCCCGAGGGCGGCATGCACCTTGAGGGCTTCCGCACCGCGCTCACCCGCGTGATCAACGATTACGCGCGCAAGCAGAACCTGCTCAAGGAAAAAGACGCCAACCTGACCGGCGACGATGTGCGCGAGGGCCTTTCGGCCGTTATCTCGGTCAAGCTGCCCGATCCGCAGTTTGAGGGCCAGACCAAGGCCAAGCTCGGCAGCTCCTATATGCGCGCGCTCACACTCAAGATCGTGACCGACGGCCTCGCCGATTACTTGGAGGAGCATCCCAAGCCCGCTCGCGAGATCGTCAAGAAGGCGCAACAGGCCTGCAAGGCGCGCAATGCCGCCCGCAAAGCGCGCGAAGCGACCCGTCGCAAGAGCCTGCTCGAGACGGCGTCCCTGCCCGGTAAGCTCGCCGACTGCTCGGTGCGCGATGCCGAGCTGACCGAGCTCTTCATCGTAGAGGGCGACTCGGCAGGCGGTTCGGCCAAGGACGGCCGTCGCCGAGACATCCAGGCGATTCTGCCCCTGCGCGGCAAGATTTTGAACGTCGAACGCGTTGGTGACCATCGCGCGTTCTCGAGTGACACCATTCAGTCGCTGATTACCGCGATCGGCTGCGGCGTCACGACGAGTGCCGGCGACGGCGGCGACTTCGATATCACCAAGGCGCGCTACCACAAGATCATCATCATGACCGATGCAGACGTCGACGGTGCGCATATCCGCATCCTGCTGCTGACGTTCTTCTACAAGTACATGCGTCCGCTGATCGATGCCGGCTACGTCTATGTTGCCTGCCCGCCCATCTTTGGCATTAAGGTGCGCAACAAGATCCACTACGTGTATCCCAACGGCCGCCAGCCCGAAGACGAGATCCTGCGCGACACCATCCAGAGTCTGGGCCTGAACCCCGACGATAACGACGAGGACGGCAAGGCCAAGGATGGCAAGATCACCAAGAAGCGCAAGGGCTACACCGTCCAGCGCTACAAGGGCCTGGGCGAGATGGACCCCAAGCAGCTTGCCTCGACGACGATGGACCCCAAGACCCGCATTCTGCAGCGCGTGTCGATCGAGGACGCCGTGGTGGCGGACCGCGCCGTGCGCGAACTGATGGGTTCCGAGGTCGGCTATCGCCGCGAGTACATTGAAAAACACGCGCATGATGCACGATTCCTTGATGCTTAAGAGGAGGTAACGTGGCAGACGATATCAACAATAACGAGGGTATGGACGAGGCCAGCGACGCCGGCATGCCCGACGATCTGAAGCGCCTGCTCGCCCGCGCCGAGCAGGGCGAGGACGGCGATCCGGATGCCTATAACCCCGATGCCGATGATGATGAGGAAGAGGATGACGACGGTGAGCTCGAGGAGAGCTTTGGCGAAGTCGATCGTGGTGCCTCGGCCGGCGAGGATATAAACGGCGGCCAGCTCCAGATTTCAGAGTTCGGCCGCGAGATGAAGCAGTCGTTCATCGAGTACTCGATGTCGGTCATCACGGCGCGCGCCCTGCCGGACGTGCGCGATGGCTTAAAGCCGGTGCACCGTCGCATCCTGTACGCAATGAACGAGAGCGGCATCTACCCCAACCGTCCGCACAAGAAGTCGGCCTGGACGGTCGGCGAAGTTATCGGTAAGTACCATCCGCACGGTGACTTCGCGGTCTACGAGGCCATGGTCCGCCTGGCACAGTGGTTCTCCATGCGCACGCCGCTCATTGACGGTCACGGCAACTTCGGCAACATCGACGGCGACGGCGCCGCCGCCATGCGTTACACCGAGAGCCGTCTGGCAAAGCCCGCCATGGAGCTCCTGCGCGACTTGCAGAAGGACACCGTCGACTGGCAGCCCAACTACGACGAGTCGCTCGCCGAGCCCCAGGCGCTGCCCGCGCGTTTCCCCAACCTGCTGGTCAACGGCAGCCAGGGCATCGCCGTCGGCATGGCCACCAACATCGCCCCGCACAACCTCACCGAGGCGATCGAAGCCACGTGCTACCTTATCGACAACCCCGACGCCACCGTCGACGAGCTCATGCAGATCATGCCCGGTCCGGACTTCCCCACCGGTGCCATCATCATGGGCAGCGCCGGCATTAAGCAGAGCTACGAGACCGGCCGCGGCTCCATTACCGTGCGTGCCAAGGCACATGTGGAGTCCACCAAGACCGGCCGCAGCCGCCTGGTCTTTACCGAGATTCCCTACATGGTCAACAAGGGCACCCTGCAGGAGAAGATCGCCCAGCTCGTCAACGACAAGCGCATCGAGGGCATCTCTGATATGCGCGATGAGTCCAACCAGAAGGGTATCCGTCTGGTCATCGAACTCAAGAAGGGCGTCATCCCGCAGGTCGTGCTCAACAACCTGTACAAGTACACCTCGCTGCAGACGACCTTCGGCGCCAACAACCTGGCGCTCGTCAACGGCGTTCCCAAATGCCTGAGCCTGCGCGAGATGCTGCAGCACTACATCGACCACCAGGTCGACGTCGTCACCCGACGCACCCGCTTCGACCTTAAGAAGGCCCAGGCCCGCGCGCATATCCTCGAGGGCTACCTGATGGCCCTTGACCATATCGACGAGGTCATCAGCATCATCCGTTCCTCGCAGACCGACTCCGAGGCCAGCAGCCGCCTGATCGAGCGCTTTGGCTTTACGCCCGAGCAGACCACGGCCATCCTCGAGATGAAGCTGCGCCGCCTGACCGGCCTGGAGCGTGACAAGATTCAGGAAGAGCTGGACGGCTTGCGCCGCGCCATCGCCTACTACGAGGACCTGTTGGCGCACGAGGAGAAAATCCTGGGCGTCATCAAGGAAGAGATGCGCGAGATTTCCAAGAAGTTCGGCGACAAGCGCCGCACCGAGATCAGCCATGTCGAGAAGGACCTGGACGTCGAAGATCTGATTGCCGACGAGGACATGGTCGTGACCATCACCCACACCGGCTACGTCAAGCGCATCCCGGTGGCCGCCTATCGCGCCCAAAAGCGTGGCGGCAAGGGCGTGTCGGGCGTCAACCTTAAAGAGGACGACGTTATCGACGAGATGTTTATCGCATCCACGCACGAGTACGTGCTGTTCTTCTCGAGCAAGGGCAAGGTCTATCGCCTGAAGGTACACGAGCTGCCGGTTGGCACGCGCCAGGCGCGCGGCACCGCGATCGTCAACCTGCTGCCTTTCGAGGAGGGCGAGAAGATCGCGAGCGTCATCAGCTGCCGCGAGTTCCCCGCCGACGAGTACCTGATGTTTGCCACCAAGAGCGGCATGGTCAAGAAGACCGTGATGAGCGCCTACGACCGCAGCCGCCGCGACGGCCTAATCGCCATCAACCTGAGGGACGACGACGCGCTGCTCACTGTACGTCGCGTGCGCGAGGGTGACAAGATCATCATGGCAACCACCGCGGGCAAGGCGATTATGTTCCCCGAGGACCAGGTGCGCGCCACCGGTCGCGATACCAGCGGCGTCCGTGGCATTAGCATGAAGGAAGGCGTGAGCGTTCTTGGTATGGAGATTACCAACGGTAACGGCGACCTGTTCGTCATTACCGAGCGCGGCTACGGCAAGCGCACGCCGGTCTCGGATTACCCGGAGCAGAACCGCGGCGGTCAGGGTGTCTACACCATCCAGATGACCGAGCGCAAGGGTAACCTCGCAGCCATGAAGACGGTGGGCCCGCAGCATGAGCTATTCATCGTGACGGAGGGCGCGACGGTCATTCGCGTCAAGACCGACGAGATCAGCCAAACCGGTCGCGCCACCCAGGGCGTCAAGATGATGACCGTCGACGACAACGACCGCATCTGCGCCGTAGCCCGCATGACGGCCGCCAAAGAGAAGCCCGAAGGCGAAGGTGCCGAGGCCGCAGCCGACGCCGAAGAGGCCCCAGTCGACCTTGGCGACGGCAACGACATGCCAGAAGATCTCCTCGACGAGTAAAAGGCCCTGGCTGGCAGAAAATATCAGACCCCATATATCGGCGGTCGGCGCACTGCGCGTCGACCGCTTTTTTGAAAACCTTTGAACCCCACGTCGGCCCCGGCTGCCCGGCGGCATGCGAAGTCGCCTGCTCAGACAGTCCTGCTCGCACGGAGAGCACATTAAGT
>USHA01000007.1 GCA_900554325.1 uncultured Collinsella sp. | reverse complement strand
CGACTTTGCGAAGCAACCGGAGTGAAGATAAAGCCTGGCCCGCCCGCGAAGCGCCACAAAGACCGCAGGGACGGGAGCAGCTATACTACTCTCAGTAGTTAAGGGTCGCGGATCCGCCGCGTCGCCGCTCTCAACAGGAGGTCTTTGTTTATGGCAGGTCAGAAGCCGGTTGTCGGGATCATCATGGGCTCCAAGTCCGATCTGGGCGTTATGGAAGGTTGCACCGCCGAGCTCGAGGCGCTCGGCGTGCCCTATGAGCTCGTCATTGCGAGCGCACACCGCACGCCGGCGAAGGTCCATGAGTGGGCTTCGACTGCCGCCGATCGCGGTATCAAAGTGATTATCGCCGCCGCCGGCAAGGCCGCTCACCTGGGTGGTGTCGTGGCTGCCTTTACGCCGCTGCCGGTTATCGGTGTGCCTATGAAGACGAGTGACTTGGGCGGTATGGATTCGCTGCTGTCGATGGTGCAGATGCCTTCGGGCGTGCCCGTGGCCTGCGTTGCCATCAACGGCGCCAAGAACGCCGCCATCTACGCCACGCAGATTCTGGGCGCATGCGACCCCGAGTACCGCAAGGTTATCGAGAAGATGAAGCAGGAGATGGCCGACGCCTAGGCGTTCCGCCGTTTCATCGCAGTATAAGGAGAGCCATGTCCGACTATCAGGGAAAACGATTCAAGGCTTCTCAGATTCCCGATCCGTCGAAGCCGGGTGCTGCCCGTGCGGCACAGCAGGGTCGGACATCCTCTCCTCAGCAGCAGCGCGTGCCGCGTCCCGTGACACCGGCGACGCATCGTCGACAGGACGCGCCGGTCGCATATCGTCCTTCGTCTTATAGCACCGCTAAAAAACCGCCCCGGTCTTCATCGCATGCCGCGCCGTCGGATTACACCGAGCCGCCGCGCAAAAAGCGCCGCTCCATTATTCCCATTCTGCTCATCATCGTGGGCATCGGTCTGATTGTCGCTGCCGCCGCTATCTTTATTAATGCTCAGATTGGCTATAAGCAGGCGAGCGATTCGTATCAGAAAATCGAGAAGCAATATATAAGCGACAAGGACGCCAGCGGCGTGCCGATTATCGACTTTGATGCACTTGCCCAGACGAATCCCGAGGTTGTGGGTTGGATTTACGCGCCCGGCACCAACATCAACTATCCCGTGGTGCAGACCAACAACAACTCCAAGTACCTCAACACGCTGTTTGACGGTACATCTAACGCGTCCGGTGCCATTTTCTTGGATAGCGATGACACCGCGCCGGGCATGGTGGATCAGCAGACCACGATTTACGGTCATCATATGAACGACGGTTCGATGTTCAACGTGATTTCGGATACGACCGATCAAGCGACGTTCGACAGCATGGAATACGTGTACTACATCACACGCGATGCGACGTATAAGCTGCGTCCGCTGGCGACCAAGGTGGTCGAGGACACGTATGCCAAGGCGCGCACGCCCAACTTTGAGGGCGATGACGGACTGAAGAATTACTTGTCCGAGATGCTCGACGGCGCCTCGGCCGTGGCGAGCGATGCCACCGATCGTGCCGCTTCGGCAACCAAGATCGTAACGCTTGTGACTTGCCGTTCGCTGTCATTTAGCAATACGCGCGCAGTCATGGTGCTCACGCCGGTCGAGGAATAAAGTGTCCGGGAGCCCTGTCCCAAAAAGACTACCCTGGAAATCAAAAGGAGAAATGATGCTTGAAAGCGGCAAATCGATGCCTTCGGTTGATGCTTGGCTGCGCGAAGCCAAGGCCGATGTTTCGGCGGCTGATTGCGGGATGTACCTGACACACAACGGCGTGGTGCGTGCGACGCCTAAGTCCGAGGTGCGTGGGGTCGAGACAGATGGTGTGGCCCCTAGACATAAGGTAGGCGGCATGGTGTTTGGCTTCGATGCCGATAAGGTGCAGGCCGCTATCGAGGCAACGCGCGCGATGCCGGGTATCGGCTACGTGCGCGTGTGGTTGGCGAGCGGCGAGCTTGCCGTGGGCGACGACATCATGCTCGTGCTCATTGGCGGAGACATTCGCCCGCATGTGGTCGATGCGCTGCAGGCACTCGTCGGTACCATCAAAAATGAGTGTGTGAGCGAGGTCGAGCGCGAGGCATAGGACTTTGCGATCAATTCGAGTCCATCTATAGCAAAAGCCCGCTGGCAGTTCAATCAGTCTGCCAGCGGGCTTTTCTGTGCGTTGAAAAATCTCGGCATTGCGTGGCGCTACACGCGCGTCGCATCCTTGGGGCTCATGGTCATGCTCTGGAAGCGGTTCTCCATGTAATCGTTATCGAAATACTTGCCGTAGAACTGCGCGACGGGAATATCCGGCTCCGTGCCATTGACGCGCTGGTACCAGTAGTCGAGCGACTGCAGCGTCATGACGCCGTCGACCAGCATAATGACGGTAAAGATGACGGTAGCCGAGTAGCGACTCTTCCACGGAATCATGTTGATGAGCTTGAGCAGCCTCGGCAGCAGCAGCTTGATCCAGATAAGGCCACCCAGGCCCCACAGGCAGGCAAAGCCCGTGCAGGTGCGTCCGCCCGTAAGGACGGCGAGTGGGTCGGGCATGCCGAACAGCTTCATGTGCGAGTAGCTCCACGAGACCACGCCAAATGAGGTCTGCATAAACCAGCCTACAAACACCTCGAAAGCGCCGCCGATCAGGGCACTTACCAGGAAAATGATCAGAGGATTCTGTTTATAGAAGCGGTTGAGCGCCATGGTCATGAGCACCGCGCCAAATCCGTAGATGGGGCTAAAGGGGCCAAATAGCATACCGGCCCGGTCCTGATAGACGCCGGGATCGACGACGACCATATGCCAGACTTCCTCGAGAATGAGACCTAACACGCTGCAGACGAAGAATACCCAGAACAGGTTGAAGTAGTTGAGCTTGATGTAGCCCTCGCCGGTTTCGTCGCGGCCGAGCATCCCCTCGGCGGCGGCATCGCGGTCGAGCATCTCTTGCAGACGGCGCTGCAGTTCGCGCTCCTGGCGTAGCGTGGGGTCGACGGTGGCCGACAGCGCAATGAGGATACCGAGCTGAATGGCGGGGCGCAGCAGGAAGGGTCCGATACCCTGGAGCATCACGTCAACTAAAAGCTCCACGACGGTAAATGCGATGAGGACGTAAGACAGGCGGGCGGCATTGCGCCGCTGGTCCTTGATGAGGTCCAGGCCAAAGACGATCAAGATGATCGCGCTTGCCGCCGAGAGCATAATGCCGGCGACGATAAGGCCAACCGCGACCAGGGTGTTATCACCGAGCTTAGCGGCGGCGTTGCCGTTAATGAGTGCGGTGATGACCTGCCACATAAAGACGGCGACCGACGGGAGTGTGCCCACGCCGGACAGGATGCACAGGACGGCGTACACTTTAATGATGAGGGGAATCTTCTTGACCTCCGTGGCGCTGGGGACGCTGGGGTCGAGTTCGTTTCGATCCATACAGAACCTTTCTCGCTTTGTCCTAGGTTACTAGGATACGCCGCCGACCTGCTAAAAGACGGGACGAACGTCCCAATTGCAACTTTGCAATCCCCAACGGTGGACGCGGCGGCCATATGGGGGCGCGGGCGCTTGCACTGGGCAGACCAATAAAATGTTTGGCCGCAAAACGGATTATTAGCTCGGTGGGCTTTTAAAAAGCGCTGCTCATGCGCTGGGGAGCGCGTCGCGCCGTGCGTATAATAAGGCGGGTAACGCCAAAATACGAGGCTCTGAGGGGATGCCATGTCTCAAGAAACCATCCGCGCGGCCGAGCGCGCCGCGGGACAGGTGAACGCCATGTCGACGTATGATCCGGACTCCGACCAGCTGCATGAGGAATGCGGCGTTTTTGGTGTGTGGGCGCCCGATCGTGACGTGGCTCGACTGACGTACTTTGGCCTGCGTGCATTGCAGCACCGTGGCCAAGAATCGGCGGGAATCGCTGTTGGTGACGGCGGTACGGTTATGGTCCGCAAGGACCTGGGCCTGCTCGACCGCGTGTTCTCCAATGCCGACTTATCGACGCTCTCCGGTCAGCTGGCCGTGGGTCATGTGCGCTATGGCACCGCCGGCGCCAAGAGCTGGGAAGCCTCTCAGCCGCACCTCTCTACCATCAATAGCGTCATTATCGCTCTCGCGCACAACGGCACCCTCGTCAACACCGACGAGCTGCGCCGCCAGCTGATCGAGCTGGGCGTGCCGTTCCTCTCCAACTCGGATTCCGAGGTCGCGACCAAACTCATCGGCTACTTTACTCAGCGTACAGGCCATCTGCGCGAGGGCATTCGCAAGACCATGGAGCTCGTGCGTGGCGGCTACGCCATGACGCTCATCAACGAGCAGGCGCTCTATGCATTCCGCGATCCGCACGGCATTCGCCCGCTCGTGCTGGGCAAGCTGGTGGACGAGGGCCTGGACCAGGCCGATGCCGCATTCGTTTCGAAGCTGCCGTCGCAGGACGGCGCCGCGACGGTCGACGCCACCACCCGTGTCACCCGCGCCGGCGGCTGGGTCGTCGCCTCCGAGACTTGTGCGCTCGACATTGTGGGCGCCGAGTACGTCCGCGACGTCCGTCCCGGTGAGATTTTGCGCATCAGCGCCGAGGGCCTTGTGTCCGAGCAGGGTGTGCCCGCTGCCGAAGAGCCTGCTAACTGCATCTTTGAGCAGGTCTACTTCGCCCGCCCCGATTCCATCATGAACGGCAAGAGCGTCTACGCCTGCCGTTATGATATGGGTCGTCAGTTGGCACATGAGGAGCCCGTCGAGGCCGACCTGGTCATCGGCGTGCCCGACTCCGGCCTGCCGCCCGCGGAGGGCTATTCGCACGAGAGCGGCATTCCCTTTGGCGAGGGCCTCATCAAGAATCGCTATGTGGGCCGTACGTTTATCGAGCCCACGCAGGAGCTGCGCGCCATGGGCGTGCGTATGAAGCTCAACCCGCTGCGCGACAACATCGAGGGCAAGCGCCTGGTCGTCATCGACGACTCCATTGTGCGCGGCACCACCATGGTCCAGCTCGTCAAGATGCTGCGCAACGCCGGCGCCAAGGAGATTCATATCCGCATCAACTCGCCCGAGGTCATCTGGCCGTGCTTCTACGGTATCGATACCGACGTGCAGTCGCAGCTTATCAGCGCCAACAAGACGGTCGATGAGATTTGCGAGTACATTGGCGCCGATTCGCTGGCCTTCCTTTCGGTCGAGGGCCTGCTGAAGGTCATGCCCAAGGGCGGTTACTGCGATGCGTGCTTTACCGGACGCTACCCCGTAGCGATTCCCGAGAGCTTTGGCCGCGACAAGTTTATGGAGGGCTTTAAGCCCCGCAACCTGGACAAGCCGCTGCACTTTGACGACGACGCCGTGGTCGAGAAATACGACGACCGCAGCTGGGAAGAGGAGCACGGCGAGGCCTAAAATCTGCCATTTAGGGACAGGTTTATTTTGGTAGGTTTTACCTGCTGTTTTGTTGATATGACGGCGCGTGCTGTTATGGCGCGCGCCGAAATGAACGCAACTATGAGCACCGTTTGGCGCCCGCGCGGCGCCACGGTAGTGGGAGAGGAAGGCTCAGATGAGCGACAGCAAGCATGTGACGTATGAGGACGCCGGCGTCGATACCGCCGAGGGCGGCCGCGCCGTCGACGCTATTAAGCAGATGGTCAAGGACACCAACCGCCCCGAGGTTATCGGCGGCATCGGTGGCTTTGGTGGCCTGTTCTCGGCTGCCGCGCTCAAGGATATGGAAGACCCGATCCTGATCAGCGGCACCGACGGCGTGGGCACCAAGCTCGTGCTCGCCCAGATCATGGACCGTCACGAGACGGTGGGCCAGGACTTGGTCGCCATGTGCGTCAATGACATTTTGGCTTCGGGCGCCGAGCCGCTGTTCTTCCTGGATTACGTTGCCATCGGTCACATTGAGGCCGAGCACATGGCAAAGATCATCAAGGGCGTGGCCGACGGCTGCAAGCTCGCGGGCTGCGCGCTCGTGGGCGGCGAGATGGCCGAGCACCCGGGCGTCATGGCCCCCGCCGATTACGACCTCGCCGGCTTTACCGTGGGTGTTGTCGATCGTCCCAAGATGCTCGACCCCGCGAACGTTCGCCCCGGCGATGTGATCCTGGGCCTGCCCTCCACCGGCGTGCACTCCAACGGATACTCACTCGTGCGCAAGGTCATCGGTGTCGACGGCATCAAGCCGGGCACGCCCGAGGCCGCCGCTAAGGCCGAGGAACTGAGCCGTCCGCTCGAGGAGCTCGGCGGTGCTTCGCTGGCCGATGCTCTGCTGGCCCCTACGCGCATTTACGTCAAGCCGATTCTTGAGCTGCTGCGCGGTGGCGCTAATGTGCATGCCATTGCCCACATCACCGGCGGCGGCATCACCGAGAACCTCAACCGCGCGTTGGCAGACGACGTCGACGCCGTGGTCACCCGCAACGGTGCCGAGATGGGTTGGGACGTTCCGCCCGTCATCACCTATGTGTCGCGCCAGGCCGAGCTTGCGCCCAACGAGGCGTGCAAGACCTTCAACATGGGCGTTGGCCTGTGCCTGATCGTCGCTCCCGAGGACGAGACTGCGGTGACCGAGGCTCTGGTCGCGCTGGGCGAGAAGCCGTTCCGCGTGGGCGAGTGCGTCGAGGGCTCCGGTAAGGTCGTGTACTCCGATGAGCGCTAACGAGCAGATGGCTGCCGCCGAGGGCCTGGGCTTTGTGCCCTATAGCCGTCCGACCGGCACTGATACCGCCGAGCCGCTCAAGATCGGCGTGCTCATCAGCGGTTCGGGTACCAACCTGCAGGCGTTGATCGACCTGATCGCCGCCGGTAAGCTCAATGCTTCGATTGAGCTTGTGGTGTCGAGTCGTCCTTCGGCCAAGGGCCTGCAGCGTGCCGAGCGTGCGGGCATCCAGACGCTCACGCTGTCCAAGGATGTCTATGCCGACCCTATCGCCGCCGACGAGATCATCGCGCACGAGCTGCTCGAGCGCGGCTGCGAGTATGTGGTCATGGCTGGCTACATGCGCATGGTGCACACGCCCCTGCTGGCGGCGTTCCCCAACCGTGTGGTCAATCTGCACCCGGCGCTGCTGCCGAGCTTTACCGGTGCGCATGCGATTGACGATGCGTTTGCACGCGGCGTCAAGGTGACCGGCGTGACCGTGCACTTTGCCAACGAGATCTACGACAACGGTCCCATCATCGCCCAGCGCGCGCTGGCTGTCGAGGAAGGCTGGGATGTCGACACGCTCGAGGAGCACATCCACGCGATCGAGCACGTGCTGTATCCCGAGGTCGTGCAGATGCTCGCCGACGGCCGCGTCCACGTGCTGGAGAGCGGCAAGGTGGCAATTGATGCACCCCGCGGCTAGCGGTGCACAGTACAATTTAGCCGAGTAGTCAGGGTGGTCATTGGCGCCAAGGCGCGCGTGGCCACCTTTTGTTTTTTGGGTAGTCATCGGGGACGGTCTTTAACGACTAGTCATTCAAGAACGTCGCAGGTGACTAGGTGAGAGAGGTGAGCGCATGGCGGATAACGAAGCTCTGTTTACGCCTGAGCTGGTGTTTTTTGATTGGGAGTGTGCAACGCCGGATGAGGTGTTCGCGCGGCTTGAGGGCGAGCTTGCCCCGCGCGGCTACATTGCGTCCGGTTGGCTCGACGCCGTTCGCACGCGCGAGGATGCCTATCCCACGGGTCTAGCCATGCCGGCGGCAAACATTGCCATTCCGCATACCGATCCGGGATTTGTGGCCAAGCCCTATATCGCGGTGGTGAAGCCCGCCGCGCCCGTGACATTTAACGCTATGGCTGGCATGGGCGCTCCGGTGCCGGCGCAGATCGTCATCAATTTGGGCATCGCCGAGCCGGGCGGCCAGGTCGAGGCCCTGCAGGCACTCATGAACATCTTTATGGACGCCGATGCCGCAGCCGACGTGCTCGGCCAGACCACGCCCCAGGGCATGGTCGACGCCATCCGCCGTCACTTCTAAGGTGGGGCTGAGTCGGCACTTGGGGACTGTCCCTAACTGCCGGCTGCCAGAGCTGTCCCCTTTGCACCAAAATGGTGCAGATTAACCTGTCCCCAATGCACCAAGCGTGCCGCGGGGGCTGCGTTGTGACACAATGGCGTTTGTTCGATTCGTGATGCGAAAGGCCAACTATGGCAAATAAGAAAAAGAACTCCGAGGCCGCGCCAACGCCCGAGCAGCAGGCTCGCGCTGCCTCCAGCTCTCGTAAGAAGCAGCGCAAGACGTACGTGTCTAAGACCGTCAAGATTGTCCTGGTGGTTATTGGCGTGCTGGCAATGCTACTTTCCGTCTCGGCGATGGCGTGCTCCGGCCTTATGTCGCAGGCCGAGGATACCTCGGGCTACAAGCTGACCGGCGGTGTTGCTGCTACTATCAACGGCACCAACCTCACCGAGGACACCGTGACCAAGCAGATCATGAGCATGCGCACGTCCTACGGCTACACCAAGGACGAGGATTGGGCGCAGTATCTGGTTGACAACGACCTCACGCCCAAGAAGTACCGCAAGCAACTCATCGACTCCTACACGCAGCAGATTCTGCTTCAACAGGCACAGAAGGAGAACGGCGTGACGGTGTCGGATGAGGAGGTCGAGAAGGCTTGGAAGGACGCGTGCAAGAGCGCGGGCGGTGCCAAGGCCTTTAAGAAGACCCTCAAGACCTACGGCTATACCGAGGACACCTACAAGGACTCGCTCAAGGAGAGTCTGGCGCAGCAGAAACTCAAGGATGCCGTCGCGCCCACGAGCAAGCCCAAGGACAGCGAGATTGTCGATTACATCAACGAAAACCTGTCCAGCTACAACGACGCCCGCCGCTCGTCGAACATCCTGATCAAGGTTGATTCCGACGCTTCCGACGAGGACAAGGCTGCCGCCAAGGCCAAGGCGCAGGAGTGCCTGGACAAGATCAACTCCGGTGAGCTGAGCTTTGAGGACGCCGTTGAGCAGTACTCCGAGGACACCGGTTCCAAGGAGAAGAAGGGCGATGTGGGCTGGGATAAGCTCACCACCTTTGTCGACAGCTACCAGACGGCGCTCGAGGGACTCAACAAGGGCGACGTGAGCGAAGTCGTCGAGTCGACCTATGGCTACCACATCATCAAGTGCACCGACTACTTCCATGTCGATAATCAGGTTGATGACATCAACCAGGTGCCCAAGGACATCAAAAAGTACGTCTCCAACGTGGTGAAGACGCAAGCGGCCAGCACCGCGTACAGCGAGTGGCTGGAGCAGTACAAGAAGGATGCCGACATCACCGTCAACCCCATGCCCAAAGACGTACCCTATAACGTGAGTCTGAAGGGTGTCACCAAGAGTTCGACCGACGATTCGTCGACGACTGAGTAATCATGGGGCGGTGCTCGCGCGAGTGCCGCCCACACTATTGAGGAGGATTTGCAGATGACCAACGAAGAGCTGCAGAAGGAAATGATTGCGGCCATGAAGGCCAAGGACAAGGTTCGCCTGTCCATCATTCGCCAGGTTAAGGCCGAGGTGAAGAATATCGAGGTCAATGAGCGCCGCGATGTGACCGAGGAAGACGTCAACAGCATGATCAAGCGTCTGATCAAGCAGACGAGCGAGACGCTGGAGATGTCCATCAAGGCCGGCACCGACCAGGAGCGTACCGACAACCTGACCGAGCAGGTCAAGATTCTGGAGAGCCTGCTGCCCGCGCAGGTTTCGGGCGAGGAGCTCGAGGCCCTGATCGAGCAGGTTATCGCCGAGCTGGGCGCCACGTCCAAGAAGCAGATGGGCCAGGTTATGGGCGCACTCGGCAAGGCCACCGGTGGCAACTTCGATAAGCCGGCCGCGGCAAAGATCGTCGGAGCCAAACTCGCGTAGGGGCCGAGCGGTACATAGTTGATGTTGAGGGGGGGCGTGGCCGTCATGGTCGTGCCCCTTTTTGCTGGGCTGTCCCCAATGAGTGGGTTAAAGGTTGCGGGTTCTTTACGGGAATGTAGTGTGGGCTGCGGAAACGTGGTTCTTTCCGTACAATAGTGCAACTCGTGTAAACGCAGGGAAGGGACATTCATGGCAGACATGATCGAGATCAAGCATCTCAACAAGTACTTTGGCGACCTGCATGTGCTCAAAGATATCAATCTCACCGTCAAGCGCGGCGAGAAGCTCGTGATGATCGGGCCTTCCGGCTCGGGTAAGTCGACGCTCATCCGTTGCGTCGATTATCTGGAGGAGCCCACGTCGGGCGAGGTCGTCATCGACGGTACGCCGCTCACAAAAAAGAATCACCTGGAGATGGCTCGCAAGTATAGTTCCATGGTGTTTCAGCAGTTCAACCTGTATCCCAACATGACGGTGCTGGGCAACCTGACGCTCGCGCCCATCAAGCTGCAAAAGAAGAGCAAGGAGGAGGCGACCGAGATCGCCATTGCCGCGCTCAAGCGCGTCGGCATGGCTCATAAGGCCGGCGAGTATCCGCAGAATCTCTCGGGCGGTCAGCAGCAGCGTATCGCCATCGCCCGTGCCCTGTGCACCAAGCAGCCCATCATCCTGTTTGACGAGCCGACCTCGGCGCTCGACCCCGAGATGGTCCAGGAGGTTCTGGACGTTATGATTGAGCTTGCGCAGGAGGACATCACCATGATCTGCGTGACGCACGAGATGGGTTTTGCGCGCCAGGTGGCCGACCGCGTCATCTTTATGGAGGACGGCCGCATCCTGGAGGAGGGCACGCCCGAGCACTTCTTCGATAATCCCGAGAACCCGCGCTGCCGCGAGTTCCTGTCCAAGATTCTGCACTAGGTGCGGTGGTGGACATGACGGATATGACGAGGGCGGCCGTGTCGCGCCGTCACTTTTTGCAGCTGGCGGGCGCCGGTATGCTTACGCTGACGGGGGCCGCGCTTACCGGTTGCGGCAACTCCACCAGCGGCGAGGGCTCGGACAAGGGGTCCAAGCTTGCGGCCATTAAGTCGCGTGGCCATCTGAATGCCGGCGTTAAGAAGGACGTTCCCGGTTACGGCTATTACGACACCGCCAAGGGCCGCTTTGAGGGCATGGAAGTCGATTTGTGCTACCAGATCGCCGCTGCCGTCTTTGGCGTGAGCTACAAGGAGGCCCGTGCCCAGGAGCTTGTCGAGTTTACCGACGTAACGCCCAAGACGCGCGGCCCGCTGATCGATAACGGCCAACTTGACGTGGTCGCGGCGACCTACACCATCACCGACGAGCGCAAGAAGAGCTGGGATTTCTCGACGCCGTACCGTACCGACTACGTGGGACTCATGGTCAAGAAGCGTTCGGGCTTTACCTCGATTGAGGATCTGGACGGCAAGGTCATTGGCGTGAGCCAGGGCGCTACCACGCAGAGCCTGATCGAGCAGATGATCAAGGACAACGGCTTTAGCTGTAAGCCCGAGTTTAGGGCCTTTAGCGGCTACCCCATCATCAAGAGTTCGCTCGACGCTGGCAATATCGACGTCTTTGCCATGGACCGCTCCACGCTGGCCGGTTACATGAACGAGACCGTTGAGCTGCTGCAGCCCGAGGTCAAGTTTGGCGAGCAGGGCTACGGCGTGGCGACCAAGAAGGGCTGCGACCTTTCGGCCGTGGTCGATCAGGTGATTTGCGATCGCCTGGCCGATGGCTGGCTCGACCAAGAGGTCAAGACCTGGGGTCTTGTATAGGCGCATCGTCCAAGGAAGGAATCAAATGCTCGAAGGATTGTTTGACGCCGACCGCTGGTCGACGACATTTCAAAACATGGGGCCCTTCTGGGAGGGCTTTGGCGTGACGCTGCAGGTGGTCGTTGCCGGTCTGCTGCTGTCGCTGGTGCTGGGCACGCTGCTGGGCGTGTTCTCTACCACCCGTTCGCGCGTGCTGCGCGCCATAAGCCGCGTGTACGTGGAGTTTTACCAGAACACCCCGTTGCCCGTGCAGGTGCTCTTTATGTACATGGCCGGTCCGCAGTTTTTGCAGGCCATAACCGGTGCCGACCAGCCGGTGCGCATCGCGCCGTTCGTGCTGGGCTTCTTGGGTGTGGGCCTGTATCACGCGGCCTACATTTCGGAGGTCATCCGCACTGGTATCGAGGCGGTTCCGCGCGGTCAGATGGAGGCGGCCCAGAGCCAGGGCTTCACCCGTGCGCAGGCGTACTGGTACATCGTGCTACCCCAGACGTTCAAGATCATTCTGCCGCCGCTGTGTAACCAGGCGCTCAACCTGGTCAAGAACACGTCGGTGTTGGCGCTCGTGGCCGGCGGCGACCTTATGTACCGTTCCGACAACTTTGTGAGTCTGTACGGTTACCTGCAGGGATACATCGTCTGCTGCCTTATGTACTTCATTATCTGCTTTCCGCTCGCCATGCTGGTGCAGTGGCTCGAGCGTCGCTCCAAGGAGCGTCCGCGCGGCGTGAGCTTGGCCGAGCTGGGGCTCGACAACGTAGAGGAGGCCTAGCGCATGGAAATCTTCAACGCGACCAACCTGCTCTACATTTGGGGCGGCTTTGTTAAGACGATCGAGATCTCGGCGCTGTCGATCTTTTTCTCGCTCATCTTTGGCACGGTGCTGGCGCTCGTTAAAAGCTATGCGCCCCGCCCGTTCCGTATTTTGGTGAGCGCCTATATCGAGCTGTTCCGTTGCACGCCAAACTTGCTGTGGATCCTGTTTATCTACTTTACGGTGCAGGGTTTGGACATTGTGATTTCGACCATCGCCTTTACGCTGTTTACCAGCGCTGTTATGGCCGAGATTGTGCGCGGCGGCCTCAACTCGATTCCGCGCGGCCAGTTTGAGGCAGCGCAGAGCCAGGGCTTTGGCTTCTTTGCCACCATGCGCTACATCATTCTGCCGCAGACGTTTAAGACGATCATTCCGGCGCTGTTTAGCCAGTGCACGACCGTCATCAAGGACAGCTCGTATCTTTCGGGCATTAACGTGGCCGAGCTCATGTACACGGCTAACGTCGTGATGGCCCACGCGATCGACCTGTCGCAGGTGCTTATGCTCTACGGCCTGGTGTTTGCGATGTACTTTGTGCTCAACTTTGGTATCTCGCTGCTGGTTCGCGCATATCAGAGGCGAATGGTGGCAGCGTAGAATGTGGCAAAGGGACAGCCCCTTTGTCACATAGAGAAAGGAATCGCGATGAGCGATCTGGAGAACAAGAAGAATCCTGTGGTCATTACCATCGCGCGCGACTTTGGCGCCGAGGGCCACGAGATTGGTCGTATCCTCGCCGATGAGCTGGGGATTCCGCTGTACGATAACGAGCTGCTGGTGCGTGCTTCGCTGCGCGCGGGCGAGTCGCTCGACAAGATGGCCGCCTACGACGAGCGCCTGGCCGTGGAGAACATGGCGTTTCTGCCCGACCGCTACGATGCGCGTTCGTACTCGGACAAGTTGTTCCAAAAGATGAGCCAGGTGATTTTGGACCTGGGCGAGACCGAGAGCTGCATTATCGAGGGGCGCCTGTCCGATTATCTGCTTCGCAACAACCCCAACCACATTGCCGTGTTGGTGACAGCACCCTTTGAGGACCGCGTCGAGATTGTGCGCAAAAAGCGCGGCCTCAACAAAAAGAAGGGCGCCAAGCTGGTCAAGCAGCAGCAGAAGGCGCGCGAGGCGTTCTACAAGCGCTACAGCGCCGGAAAGTGGAAGATGACGAGCGGCAAGGATATCGTTGTCAACCGCGCCAAGTTGGGACGCGAGGGCTGTAAAGACGTCATCGCCGCCGCCTACCGCTACAAAGTGGCCCAGCTCGAAGGCTAACCGATCAAAAACCACCACAAGGGGACAGCACCTTTGTGGTGGTTTTTGTTTTAGGCCGAGGGGAAGGCCTTGGTGAGACCAGCGCGCGTTTGCGTGTCGGTCTTTTGGTAGATGGAGCTCAGGTGACGCTGGACCATGCGCATCGAGATGCCGAGCTCCTCGGCAATCTGCTTGAGCGGGCGCTCGTCTTGGGTTACAGCTATGAGCACGTCGACTTCGCGCGGGGTGAGAGCGTGGTTCGCGATGAAGGCCTGGCATTGCTCCTCGATGGTGGGGGCGGCGAGTGCTTCTTCTGCCAGCTGCTCGCGCTCGCGCTCCTGCTCGGTTTGGGGTAGGCGGAACAGGCCGGCTGCCACGAATGCCGCGCAGGCGGCGACGAGCAGTACGAGCGCGCCGATCATAATGAGGGCAACGTTGCCCGAGGTCACGAGGGCAAGCGAGATGCCCGATGTAGTGAATGCACATACATTGTTGGCGGCGCGCCCCATGCCGGCCCAGAGGGCGGGTGCATGCATGCGCGGTGCCAGCTGTGTAAAGGTGGCGGTAAAGAACGTGACAAAAAAGCCCGAGCTCAGGTAAAAGACGACAAGGCCTAGGTTGGGATCGGCGCCGGCCTCCACGGCCAGGATGGAAATGGTCGAGAGCACGGCGATGCCGAGCATGACAAGTCCCATGTAGCGGCGCTCGGCAAGGTCAAAGATAAGACCGGCGGCAAGGCCGCTTGCCGCCAAAAAGAGGCGCGGCCAAGTCTGCACGGCAATGGTGCCGTGGGCGTTGGAGAGTGTGACCACGTTGTCGAGGGTGGAGAACAGACAGGCAAGAATCATGACGAGTGCGATGCTCCAGCATGCCTGTTTGGCGAGGGCATGAGAGGACTCAGCAAAGGGATTGATGGCGGGGCTGGAGCTCTCGGCAGCTTTTTGGGGAACGACGCTGAGGGCGGATATGGCGATAGTCGCTGCGCCAAGGACGATGAGCTCTGCGATACCGCCGCAATTGAGCAGGTTGACGGCGAACTGCATCAGGATGCCCGCGGCATAGGCTGCTCCCGCACCGGTGGCGAGCTTGGGATCGTCTTGAAACGCCAGTGAAAAGGCGTGGTGCGCAGCGGCTCCCAGCAGGCCGAGTCCAAAGAATGCCACGCAGCCCAGAATCTCGAGCGCAAGCGGGTCCGTGGGGGATTGAGTTTGGATTAGGCCCACGATGGCGATGGGAACAGCGGCGTTGGCGGCTGCCAGTGAGTGGCCTTTGCGCTGTGCGAGCCCGAGCAGCGGCGCATATCCGATAAAGCCGATCACGCTGGCGCCGAGGATGAAGCCCTGCGCAATCACAACACGCTCGGCACCGGTGAGCAGCCCGACATTGATGTCGAATCGAAACTCGGCGGCAAGGAAGGCGAAGGTGAAGAGCGCGAGTGCCAGAAGCGCGTTGATTTTAGGCTTGCTCAGGTTCAAGGACGGTCCTTTGGATGGACGAATGATTGTGTCCTCGATTGTAGCGTCCCTGGGACGCGTGTGGCGACAACGAAATCATATTGAATTAAACCGCAGGTAGAGGCCTAGGTTCGCATCTATGAACCTAGGCGTACGGAGTCATTTGGCGCATCTTGGTGGTACGGAACCACCGCAAAGGGGACAGGCGCCTTTGCGGTGGTATGCCCCTACGACCAAGGAGGCCGTTATGTACGGAAGCCACTTTGAAAAGCAAACCCAGCGCGAGCGTACCTGCTCGCTGGCTCACGGTACCTGGCGTTGTGTGGGTGCCAAAATCGCTTGCGCTGGCGCGTGCGCGCTTATGGTCGGCCAGTTGCTGCTGCCGAGCGTGGCGCTGGCGACGGAATGCGCCGATTCCGCCGCTGGGACGGACGAGGTTGCCGCGGCTCCGGTGACGCCGGCGGTTGCGGAGGATGCGGCTGCAACGACCGCACCAGCTGCTTCGACCGCGCCTGCAACCGATGCTGCTCCGGCGGCGCAAGTCACCGTTGAGCCTCAGCAGACAATCCCAGCCGATGCCGTCAATGAGTCTAGCGGTGCTGCGCTCGCTGGGCAAAACGCTTCTGGCGACGACAACGCCGCCATGCCGGCGAGCAACGCCATCATGCCCTGTGGCGTGACCGATGTGACAGGCGGGGGCGGCGTTAGGGTCAATACGACCGTGGTCGATCATTATACGAACTGCGAGCTTTCGGACAACATCACGCTCGAAAAGGGCCAGTCGTATACCCATGATTTTCCCGATGTTGAGGGTGGCATTCCAGAAGCGCTTGCGAGCGAAGTTGTCGAGGTTAAGTACTACAGGGCCGATGCCGCTTCGGGCACTCTGGTCGAAGTTCAGGATGCGTCCATGTCCGACGTGACGGCTCGCTTCGAACCCGTTGGCAATCACATGAGGCTGACGCTGACCTTTACGGGTGGCGCGGCAGGCGGCTCGTATCGACTCACGCGCAATGAGGCTCTCTATATTGGCTCGGCACTGGAGTATACCGGAACTGACTATGAAGGCAGCTCGACTATCCTCAACGAAACCAGGTACGATTATTACCTCCGCTACGCCATCAATAGCGAAATTACGCTCGTTGCGTCAGAAAACGAAGCCCTCCATAACCTGAACGTCAACGACGTGAAGACCAACTACGCGCCCGGCGAGGCGCCCCGCGCGACCGCGACGATTCCCGCTGCTGACGCCGACAAGTACGAGATCGCCTACGAGTGCTGGGAGGAGATGGATGGCAGCGACCCCGCGGAGCTCACGCCCGTTGCCTTCTGGTATTCCGACCCCGCCAAGTATCCGACGGGCGCGAGGAGGATCGAACACTTCGAAGAGGGCAAGTTCTACATGTATTCCGTCGAGCTGAGGCTCAAGGGCGACAATGCCGTGGGCAATGACTGCATGATGTACGTCAACGGCCATTGGACGCACCACATCAAGACCGTCAACGGCGTCTTCGCGCCAAACGCTGACAATATGCTGTGCGAGCAGCCGATCGACGAATGGCGGGCCATCGACGTTATCGAGATCAACGGCGCCACGACCACCTTCAAGGCAGGCGATAAGCCGGTCTTTACGGCGAATGTTCCGACGGGCTCCAACTTCCTTCCTCAGTGTGAGTACTGGACGGGTAGCGACGGCAGCGAAGTGAACTCTCAGGAGTTCTGGGATCAGAACATCACGAACCACATCGACGCCTTTAAGCCTGGCGTGACCTATCGCTACGGTATCTACCTCAAGCCCGCGCGCGGATTCTACTTTACGCCCAACACCAAGCTGGTGATCAACGGCCAGGAGTGCGGCTACCAGATGGGCGAAGCGAGTGTAGTTGATCCCGAGAGCGGCTGTATCTTCACTCTGTGGCTCAACACCGATTCGACCTTTACGCCTGAAGCCACGCCGACTCCCGATCCGCAGCCTACGCCGGATCCCAATCCGACGCCGCAGCCCGAGGTCAAGCCCGAAACCAAGCCTGAGACGAAACCCGAGACCAAACCCGCGGCTAAGCCGGCCACGACAACCGCCACGACCAAGACGGTTGAGAAAGCCGCGCCGACCAAGAAGGGCGATGCTGTCCTGGCTACCACGGGAGATACCACCGTAATGACGGTCACCGCCCTAGGCATCGCCGGCGCAACCGTCGCCGCCGCCGGCCTCGCCGCGACAAAGCGCCGCAAACGTTAGAGCTGGGTGACGGCTCTCGTTCTCGGCCTCAGCAAAATCTCAATCTGTAACACCAAACTGCCCAAAACGCCTCTAGATGTTACAGATTGAGATGAACCGAATGGCCGCCAATCTAATGTCTCGATCTGTAACACCAAGCGGGGAATTTGACCTCTAACTGTTACAGATTGAGACAAAGCGGGGGCGGCTGGCACAATATCTCGATCTGTAACAACTACAAGGCTCAACGGGCTCCAGGTGTTACAGATTGAGACAAAACGAGCAAGCAAGTCCCAAACCACCACAAAAGTGCCTGTCCCCTTTGTGGTGGTTTGGGCGGCCGGCATAGAAAAAGTCCCCGCCGGGCGTGTGCTCGACGGGGACTTTGCCGTTTGATGGCTAGCGCTGTAGGTGATTACTCGCCCAGCAAGCTCTTGGTGATGGAAGCGGCGGCCTTCTTGCCGGCGCCCATCGCCAGAATGACCGTAGCGGCACCGGTGACGATGTCGCCGCCGGCCCAGATGCGGGGATCGGTGGTCTGGCCGGTCTCCTCGTCAGCGACGATGTAGCCCCACTTGTTGAGCTCCATCTTGCCGCCGATCTTCTTTGCGAAGGGGTTGGCGTTGGTGCCGATAGCCGAGATCGCGACGTCGCAGGGAATCTCCTCGATGGCGCCCTCGATGGGCACCGGGCGACGACGACCGGACTCGTCGGGCTCGCCGAGCTCCATCTTCTGGACCTTGACGGCGCACACGGAGCCGTCCTCGCCAGCGACAAACTCGAGCGGGGAGACGAGCGGCAGAACCTCGACGCCCTCGGCCTTGGCATGGTGCAGCTCGGCGCGACGGCAGGGCATCTCGTCCTCGGTACGACGGTAGGCGATGATGGCGTGCTCGGCGCCCAGACGCTTGGCGGTACGGACGGCGTCCATAGCCACGTTGCCGCCACCAAAGACGACGACGTTCTTGCCGTGCTTGGTGGGGGTGTCGTACTCGGGGAACTTGTTGGCCTTCATCAGGTTCACGCGGGTGAGGTACTCGTTCGCGAAGAAGACGTTGGGCAGGTTCTCGCCGGGGACGTTGAGGAACTTGGGCAGGCCAGCGCCGGTCGCCACGTAGATGGCGTCGAAGCCCTGCTCGAACAGCTCCTCGGCCGTGGCCATGTTGCCCACGACGGAGTTGTACTCAAACTTGACGCCCATGTCCTCCAGGCCGTCGATCTCGCGCTTGACGACCGCCTTGGGCAGACGGAACTCGGGGATGCCGTAGACCAGCACGCCGCCGCCGGTGAAGAATGCCTCGAAGACGGTGACGTCAAAGCCGTTGCGGGCGAGCTCGCCGGCGCAGGTGATGCCGGACGGGCCGGAGCCGACGACGGCAACCTTCTTGCCGTTCTTGGGGGCCATCTTGGGCGTGGAGGCGAGCTCGGGGCGGTCACCCAGGAAGCGCTCGAGCTGGCCGATGGCCACGGGCTCGGACTTCTTGCCGCGGATGCACTTGCCCTCGCACTGGTTCTCCTGCGGGCAGACGCGACCGCAGATGGCGGGAAGCATGGAGTCCTCGCGGATGGTATCGAGAGCGCCGCCAAAGTCCTTCTCGCGGATCTGCTCGATAAAGCGGGGGATGTTGATGTTGACGGGGCAGCCCTCAACACAGAACGGCTTCTTGCAGTTGAGGCAGCGCTCGGCCTCGGCCAGCGCCATCTCCTCGGTGAAGCCCTTGTCGACGGGGCGGAAGTCGCAGGCGCGCTCGGCAGCCGGCTCCTCGTTATCGGGGGTGCGGGGCGACTTCATATCGGCAACGAAACGACCGTTAACTAGTGGCATGCGCAGCTCTTTTCCTCATAGGCCTTGAGGGACTCGCCCTCTTCGGAACGGTAAGCGGCCTGGCGGGCACGAAGGTCATCCCAGTCGACCAGGGTGGCATCGAAGTCGGGGCCGTCGACGCAAGCGAACTTGGTCACGCCGCCCACCTCGACGCGGCAGCAGCCGCACATACCGGTGCCGTCAACCATGATGGGGTTGAGCGACGCGGTGATGGGGGTGTCGTACTTCTGGGCGGTGAGGGTCGAGAACTTCATCATCGGAACGGGGCCGACGCAGAAGACCTGGCTCACGGCCTTGTCCTGCAGCAGGCGCTCCAGCGGAGCGGTGACAACGCCCTGCTCGCCGTAGGAGCCGTCGTCAGTGGTGATGTGGATGTGGTCCTCGTCGAGGAGCTCGCGGAACTGGTCCTCCATGAGCAGGAGGTCCTTGGTGCGGGCGCCCATGATGGCGTGCACCTCGTGGCCGGTCTCGACCAGGTGCTTGGCGACCGGGAAGGCAATTGCCAGGCCGACGCCGCCGCCAATGACGGCGCAGGGGCCCTCGGCCATCTCGGTGGGAACGCCCAGCGGGCCCACGACGTCGCGCAGCGACTCGCCGGCCTCGTAGGTGGAAAGCATTTCGGTGGTCTTGCCGATCACCATGAAGATGAACTCGACCCAGCCCTCGTCACCGTTCCAGCCGGCCAGGGTAAACGGGACGCGCTCGCCCGTCTCGTTGGCGCGAACCATGAGGAACTGTCCAGCGTGCGCATGCTTGGCGATTGCAGGCGCCTCGATGCGGAACTTGAACACCTTCTCCGAGAACTGCGTCTTCTCCAGGATCTTATACATAGAACCCCTCTCTTGTTAGGGCTGCCGAACCGTGCCTCCACGGAAATGGACGGTAGCCCGAATAAAACCGTACGCGCACAGGCGTTGTGCAGACATACGGTGCAAATTATACCCTCATGGACATGTCGCTTACGTGTGTCTTTGGCAGGTGGGAGCAGGGTTTATCCACTTTGGCCTACCAAATAGGGGCAGGTTTATTTTGGTCAGCCTTATCAGGCAAAACGGCAAAGGGGCCGGCCTCGGGTTGTGATGAGGCCGGCCCCCTTTGGGGCGCTGCATATGTATGGCGGCACAGGGTTTATTACGGCGCGGCTGTCATGGCGTTTCCGTAGATAAAACCTGCCAAAATAACCCTGTCCCTAAATAGTAGGTTTTAGTGCTTGCCGTTGGCGGAGGCGGCGCCGTTGACATGGTCGCGAGCATAGACTACGCCGTGCACAATCGCCAGGCCGGCGGCGTCGGCCGCGCGGGCGCAGGTGTCCTGGAAATCCTCGGCCTCGCGGGCGCGCAGCTGCTTAAGCACGTAGTCGGCGACGGCCATCTTGCCGGGAGGGTTGCCGATGCCGGTGCGGATGCGGCTGAAGTCGCGGCTGCCCATCTTATCGATGATGGAACGCAGGCCGTTGTGACCGGCATGGCCGCCGCCCACCTTAACACGCACGTCGCCGGCGGGAATATCGAGCTCGTCGTGGATGACGAGCAGCTCCTCGGCCTTGATCTTGTACTCGCGGCAGAGTTTGGAGATGGGCCCGCCCGAGGTGTTCATGTACGACTGCGGCTTGACCAGTACAATCTGGCGCTTGCCGCCCTCTTCCTCGGGATCGTTGATGTTGATGACCGCGACCTCGGCGCCGGCCTGGTTTTTCCAGTACGTGACGCCGGCCTGACGGGCCAGCTCGTCGATTGCCTTAAAGCCGGCGTTGTGGCGGGTCTCGGCATATTCCTCGCCCGGGTTGCCAAGCCCGGCAACCATGCGAATCTTAAGCGGCTGTGCAGCTGCCATATTTGTCCTCCGTTACGTAAATAGTTCAATCAACGACAAAGGCTACCACGCCCGCCGAAGGCGAGGAAAGGTTGCAGCAAAGTCATTTCAGAAAACAGCTGCCCCGAGACAGCAGGAAGCCCCGGACACGCTGGGAGGGGTTATCAAAGCGAACATCCCGCAGCCGCAAAGCGGCGAGGACGTTCGCGTGATAACCCCGCAGGCGCGTCCGGGGCTTCCGGAGGGATGCGAGGGTCGAGCGACTACAGCGCGAAGTCGCCGCCGACGAGCGTGGAGACGGGCTCCTCGTGGTAAACGGCGGAGATGGCCTGGGCGAACTCCTCGGCGACCGAGATGGTCTTGATCTTGCCGCCCACCTCGACGGGAATGGCGTCGGTGACGACGCACTCGACGATCGGGGCGTCGTTCAGGCGCTCGATGGCCGGACCGGAGAAGATACCGTGGGTGGCGCAGACGTAGATGTCGCCAGCGCCCATAGCCTTGAGCTCCTTGACGTTGGCGCACAGGGTGCCAGCGGTGTCGATCATGTCGTCGTTGATGACGCAGGTCTTGCCCTTGATGTCACCGATGATGCCCATGACCTCGGCGGCGTTGTGGCGCGGACGGCCCTTGTGGGCGATGGCCAGGTCGCAGCCGAGCATGTCGGACAGCTTCTTGGCGGCCTTGGCGCGACCCACGTCGGGGGAGACGACAACCAGGTTGTCGGTGTCGAAGTGCATGTCGTTGTAGTACTGGCCAAACAGCGGCAGTGCGGACAGGTGGTTAACCGGGATATCAAAGAAGCCCTGGATCTGACCCTGGTGCAGGTCGAGGGTAATGATGCGGTCGACACCGGCGCGCTCGAGCAGGTTGGCGACGAGGCGGGCGGTGATGGGCTCGCGCGGGCCGGCCTTGCGGTCCTGGCGGGCATAGCCGTAGTGGGTGATAACGGCGGTGATGGAGCGGGCGGATGCGCGCTTGGCAGCGTCGGTGGCGATGAGCAGCTCCATGAGCATGTCGTTGACGTTGCCGCCGGCCACGGACTGAATCAGGAAGACGTCGGCGCCGCGGACGGTCTCGTCGTAGCGGGCGTAAATCTCACCGTTGGCGAACTGCTTTAGCGTAAGGCCCGAAAGCTCGACCCCAAGGTACTCAGCGATCTTCTGAGCGAGGGGACGGTTGGAGGAACCGGAATACACGCGGATGGACTTGCGCATATTCTCCGACTTCTCGGGATCATTAATCGGCATTACCCTTCTCCTTTATATCGAATGCCATATAGATGCCTTTTTGCATTGTAACCGCGCGACGGGGTTTATCGAGTCCTGATAGCGTCTTTACCGTCAACGGACACGAACCGACCACTCATCCGGTTGCGCAGGTCACGATAGAAAAAAGGAGCCGCTCCCCATGGGAACAGCTCCTTAGATGCTTGGTAAAACGTTATACCTCGTCGTCCTCGTGCAGACGGCGGCGATAATCGGCGGCCCAGCCCTCAATGTTTACCTGACGGGCGCGGCCCAGGCCGAGCGCGTCAGCCGGGACCGGCTCGGTGATGACGGAGCCGGCGGCCACGAGCGCGCCGTCGCCGATCTGGGCGGGCGCGACCATCATGGTGTCAGAGCCGATGAAGGCATCCTTGCCGATGACGGTCTTGTGCTTGTGCACGCCGTCGTAGTTGCAGGTGATGGAGCCCGCGCCCACGTTGACGCCGGAGCCCATGGTGGTGTCGCCGATGTAGGACAGGTGCGGCACCTTAGAGCCCTCGCCGATCGTGGACTTCTTGATCTCCACGTGCGTGCCGGCCTTGGAGCCGTCGAGCATATGGGTGCCCGGGCGCAGGTAGGCGCGCGGGCCGCAGTCGACGCCGTTCTCGATGACGGCCTCGACGGCGATGGTTTCATCGATGGTGCAGCCGCTGCCGACGGTGGTGTCGGCGAGGCGGCTGTTGGGGCCGAGCTGGCACTCCTCGCCCACGGTGACGTGGCCGATCAGGTGCGTCTGCGGCCACACGACGGTGTCGCGGCCGATGACGGCATCGGGACCGATCCAGGCCTGCGTGGGATCGATGAACGTGACGCCCTCGGCCATCCAGTGCTCGTTGATGCGGTCGCGCGCGATGGCGGTGAGCTGCGCGAGCTGAATGCGGCTGTTGACGCCCAGGCCGTCGCGGTAGTCGTCGCAGTGGAAGATGGAGACTGCCTGGCCGTGGCCTTTGAGGATCTCGAGCATGTCGGGCAGGTAGTACTCGGACTGCGCGTTGTCGTTGCCGATCTCGTTAATGTGGGCGGCGAGCTGCACGCCGTCGAAGGCGTAGCAGCCGGCGTTGCACTCGAGCAGCGTGGCGGCCTGCTCGGGCGTGCAGTCCTTCTGCTCGATGATACGCTCGATCTGACCGTCGGCGCCCAGCTTGATGCGGCCGTAGCCGAAAGGATCGGGCGGGGTCATGGTCATGACGGTGCAGGCGAGCTCGCCGGTAGCGACGGTCTGCGCGAACTTGGCGACGGTGTCGGCGGTGATGAGCGGCAAGTCGCCGTTGAGCACGACGACGGGGCCTTGCGTGATGCCGCAGGCCTCGAGCGCGACCTTCACGGCGTGGCCGGTGCCCAGGCGCTCGGTCTGCTCGACGCACTCGACCTTGGTGGCGCTGTTGGCGTAGGTGCCGTCGATAAGGGCGCGCATCTCGTCGGCGTGGCTGCCGATGACGACCACGACACGGCTGCAGCCGGCCTTGATGGTAGCGTCGACGATCCACTGGACCATGGGCTTACCCAGGATCTTGTGCGAAACCTTGCAGTGGTTCGACTTCATGCGGGTGCCCTCGCCGGCAGCGAGGATAATTGCGGTTGCGTCCATGTGATCTCCTGTTACGTTATAGAGACGTGTGTTTGGAAACGATACACGGCGCAATATGATACCGCAGGCATATGATGAGCGCGTAACGATTGGCGCGTGACGGCCGATGTCGCTGCCGCCGGCGTGGCGTTTGCACTGCTTGCGTGCGGCGTTGGCGGTGCTGCGGAGCTGTCGTTTGAGCAAGGGGACGGGGGTGCCCGTGGACAACATACGAGAGGAGTTTGGCGGCGAGCCCGTCGCGGCGTTCTCGATGTCGCATCCGGCTGTGCCGGCACTCTATATAGTGCTGACGCTGGGGCTCACCATGTTCTCGATGCAACCGGTGCTGATCGCGCTGTCGCTTGCGGGCGGGCTGGCGTACGGGCTTGCGACGCGCGGTGCTGCGCGCACGTTGGGGGCGCTTCGCTGGCAGCTGCCGGTGATTTTGATTATCGCGCTGGTCAATCTGCTGTTTAACGCCTCGGGCTCGACGGAGCTGTTCCGTATTGGCATGCGCGCGGTGTATCTGGAAAGCATGGTATACGGCCTGTGCATGGGCGGGCTGTTTGTGGCGAGCGTGCTGTGGTTTGAGGCCGCGGCGTCGATGCTCGAATACGACAAGGTACTCGCACTGTTAGGCAACGCCGCGCCGGTGATTGCGCTCATGATCTCGATGTGCATGAGGCTTATCCCGCAGTTTTTGCGCCGCGGCCGCACGGTGCTGGCGGTGCAAGATGCGATTGACGTGCCGGGGCGCGCGCCGGCCGACCCCGTGCGCTCGCGCCTGCGGGCATCGAGTGTGTTGATGGGCTGGGGCATGGAAGATTCGCTGGAGCGCGCGGACGCGATGCGCTCGCGCGGGTGGGGTGCCGCGACGCGTCGTACGACGTATGCGCGGTACCGGCTGGGGCGCGGCGATGTTGCCGCGCTGGTGGGGCTTGCGCTGTTTGGCGCCGCTGTGGTGGCAGTGGCATGGACCGCGACGACGCAGTATTCGTTTTATCCGCAGCTCTCGGCGCCGGCGCCGTGGCCGGGCTATGTCGTGTACGCTGCCTGGATGGTGCTGCCTTGCGCGTTGCACGCGATTGATAAGAAGAGGTTTGGCTGATGGCTCGGTTGGATAGGGGCCCGGTGTCGGGCGCGGCGTGCGGCCCGGATATGCCGGCGATTGAGGTGCGGAGCCTGAGCTTTGCCTGCCCCGGGGCTGATGATGCGGTGCTCGAGGGGCTCGACTGGTCTGTTCCTCAAGGTGCATTTGCGCTGCTTGTCGGCGGTACCGGATCGGGTAAGTCGACGCTGCTGTCGCTGCTCAAGCCCGAGATCGCTCCGGCGGGCGAGCGCACTGGCGATGCGCGCGTGCTGGGCGAGAACGTTGCCGACATGGACGTGCGCGCGTCTGCGGAGCGCGTGGGCTATGTGTTCCAGGATCCCGAGAACCAGATCGTGTGCGAGACCGTGTGGCACGAGATGGCGTTTGGCCTAGAGAATCTGGGTGTGTCGCGCGACGAGATGCGCCGCCGTGTTGCCGAGACCAGCTATTTCTTTGGTCTGGAGGACTGGCTTCATCGTGATACCGATACGCTTCCGGGTGGCCGCAAGCAGCTGCTGTCGCTTGCGGCCGTCCTGGCGCTGCGTCCGCGCGTGCTGCTACTCGACGAGCCCACGTCTCAGCTTGATCCGGTTGCGGAGAAGAATTTCCTGCACGCGCTGTTTCGTGTGAATCGCGAGCTGGGCTGCACGGTTGTTGTGGCGACGCATCAGCCGCGCCCAATGCTCGAATACGCGACGCGTGCGTACCGGATTGAGGACGGTCGCGTGCGCGAGGTGGCGGATATGGCTTCTTTGGGACGCCGAGAATCGCTGTTTTCCGATGACATGTTGGGGTGGGGTGCCATCCGATGTGCAAAAAACGGAGTATTCAGCAGGCGTGAGGACAATTTGGGCTCTCTGGAGCCGCCCGGGGACGTATCGAGCGCGAAAAAAAGTTCAGAATTGGACAAATCGTCCAAATTTGTGGCGCAAACGTCGCTCGAGAATGGCTCGGAAGCCTTCCCGCGCACGGATGGAAGCAGAATACTCCAAAAAATGCACGCTGGGTCGGCTACCACCCTGTCGGAAGGTTGGTTTCGCTACGATCGAGCGTCCGGCTGGGTGTTGCGTGGGCTCGATGCGTCGTTTTCGGCCGGTGCGGTGCATGCGATCGTGGGCGGCAACGGATGCGGTAAGTCGACGATGCTTTCGGTGCTGGCCAAGACGGTCAAGTTGCAGCGTGGGCATATGGAGCGCGGGGCGGCCTCGGCGGCGCTGCTGCCTCAGAATCCCAAAGCATTGCTGGTTGCCGAGACGGTTCGCGACGAGCTGATGGAATGGGCTTCGACCTGCGGATATGACGAGAACTTGGCGCGGGAGCGTGCGACGCAACTGGGATTGGACGGCCTGGAGACGCGCCACCCCTACGACCTCTCGGGCGGACAGCGCCAGCTGCTCGCACTGGCAAAGCTGCTGCTGATCGGCCCCGAGCTGCTGCTGCTTGACGAGCCCACGAAGGGCTTGGACCTGGAGAGTCGCCGCATCATCGCCCGCGCCCTGCGTGACCATGCGAAGGCTGGCGGCACCGTCATCATGGCTACGCACGATCTGGATTTTGCTGAGCAGGTTGCCGATGACATTGCCATGATGTTTGACGGTGAGATTGCCTGCATGGAGCCGCCGGCCGACTTCTTTACCGACAACGTGTTTTATAGGGCGTGATGGGATGACGGATTATCGCGTCGCGCGCCTGCTTACAAAACTGGAGATCCCGCTGCTGCTGGCGGTGCCGGCGGTAATGGCCGCAGCATTGCTGGCGGGCATTGAGCAGGCGGCACTTGCCATGCTGATTGTGGTGGCGCTCGTGCTCGCGCTGTTCTTTGCGGGCTACGAGGCGTCGCGACCGGGCCTGCGCCAGATTATGCCCACGCTGGTGTTGGCGGCGCTGGCTGCGGCGGGCCGCATCTTGTTCGGCCCCATTCCCGACTTTAAACCCGTGAGCGCCATCGCCATCATCGCTGGGGCGACGCTCGGGCGTCGCAACGGCTTCATGGTCGGCGCGTTGGCAGCACTGACCAGCAATTTCTTTTTTGGACAGGGCATGTGGACGCCGTGGCAGATGTATGCCTGGGGGCTCGTGGGATACGTTGGCGGTGTGCTGGCGTATGCGGGTGCGTTCGACCGCGTCGACGGCACCGTGCGCATGCCAGCGCTGCTGGCGTACGGCTTTGCGTCGGGCCTGCTCTATGGCGTCGTGATCAACGCGTATGACATCATTGGGTTTGTGCAGCCGCTCACGTGGGCGGGAGCCGTGGCGCGTCTTGCCACTGCCGTACCGTTCGATATTACGCACGGCCTTGCGACCTGCGTGTTTTTGGCCGCTCTGTACAAGCCCTGGTGTCGACGGATCAACCGCGTCGTCGTGAAATACGGACTGTAGGGCATTTCGCGTTCCCTCACGAACTTGCGGTGGAATAGTTCTCGTTTTTGGCTATTTGCTGCCCAAACAGGAACTATTTCACCGCAACTTATAGGGGGAGAGGGGGCGCATGATCTGCTTTCCTCCGTCCCCGGGGGATCATTTGGGGGTTAGAGCTCTAGCGTGAGGGTGACGGGGCAGTGGTCGCTGCCAAAGATGTCGCCGCGGATGCCGGTGTCGCGAACGTTGGCGGCGATCGAATCGCTTACCAGAAAGTAATCGATGCGCCAGCCGGCGTTGTTCTTGCGGGCATTAAAGCGATAGCTCCACCAGCTGTAGACGCCCTCGACGTCGGGGTTTGCCGTGCGCCAGGTATCGGTAAAGCCGGCGTTGAGCAGCTCGGTAAACTTACCGCGCTCTTCGTCCGAAAAGCCTGCGTTGCCGCGGTTGGACTTGGGGTTCTTAAGGTCGATCTCTTCGTGCGCCACGTTAAAGTCGCCGCAGGTTACGACGGGCTTGCCGGTTTCGTGCTCAAGCGCGCCCAAAAAGCCGCGATAGGCATCGTCCCAGGCCATACGCACGTCGATGCGCGCGAGCTCATTTTGCGCGTTGGGCGTATAGACGTCGACAAACCAAAACTTGTCGAACTCGAGCGCACAGACGCGGCCCTCGGTTGCGGCTTGGGCAACGAGCTCGGCGGCCTCGCCCTCGCCGGCGTAGGGCAGCAGCGCGTCGGCGCGCAGCACGCGTAGCGGCTCCTGGCGGCTAAAGACCGCGGTGCCCGAATAGCCTTTGCGCTCGGCGTAGCTCCAGGTTTGGTGATAGCCGGGCAGGTCAATATCGACCTGGCCCTCCTGCAGCTTGGTCTCTTGCAACGCCAGGATATCGACGTCGAGTTCTTGCGCGATCTGGATAAAGCTCGGGTCCTTTTTGAGCACGGCGCGCAGGCCGTTTACGTTCCACGAGGCGAAAGTGTAAGTCTGAGGCATGGTGTCCTTTCGACGGGGTTGGCAGGCTGAAGATTAGCGCAACAGGGGCGGTGGTGGGCACCGCGCGTGCTGACCCAAAGGCCGCATGCTGGGACATCGCCCGACGCTGCCCGACCAACAAGGACGGAGGACTCATATGACGCAGGCGATAACGGACTCCAAACAGGCCTCCGCCGCGCTGGCGGAGCTGTTCGGCACCCACAAGCGCGTGGTCTTCTTTGGCGGCGCGGGCGTTTCCACGGCGAGTGGCATCCCCGATTTCCGCAGCGTGGACGGCCTATATCACCAACAGTTTGCCTACCCGCCCGAGACCATGCTCTCGCATGGCTTTTACGAGGTGCACCCGGCCGAGTTCTTCGACTTCTACCGCACCAAGATGATCGCGCTTGGCGCCAAGCCCAACCGCTGTCACACCAAGCTGGCCGAGCTGGAGCGCGCCGGCAAGCTAAATGCCGTGGTGACGCAAAACATTGACGGCCTGCATCAGATGGCCGGCTCACAGCGCGTGTTCGAGCTGCACGGATCGGTCCATCGCAACATTTGCCAGTCGTGCGGCGCGGTCTATAGCGCCGAGTGGATTTGCTCGCGCGAGCACGAGGATGCCGCGGGCGTGCCCGTGTGCCCCGCGTGCGGCGGGCGCATTAAGCCCGATGTGGTGCTCTACGAGGAGCCGCTCGATGAGCATGTGCTGACCGGCGCCGTTGCCGCCATCGCCGCGGCCGATGCCCTCATTGTGGGCGGGACCTCGCTCGTGGTGTATCCGGCGGCGGGCCTTACGCGTTACTTTACCGGCGATACGCTGGCCATTTGCAATCTTGCTCCCACCGATCAGGATGCAAATGCCGACCTGCTGATTTCTTGCGACATCGCGGCCGCGTTTGCGTTCTAGCCCGCGCGCGCGGATACAATAGAAAGACTGAGTGCAAAGCGACCCCGCCGCCAGCTCCCCAAGCTCGGCGGCGTGGGCATTTTAGGAGGATGTTCATGGCGAACGACAGCAAGACATGGCGGTGCGGAAAGTACGAGCTCAGCTTTGACCGTCCGCGCATCATGGGCGTCCTCAACGTGACGCCCGATTCGTTTAGCGATGGCGGGGAGCACTTCGACCCCGATGCCGCCATCGAGTACGGCCTGGCGATGCTCGACGCCGGCGCCGACATCATCGACGTGGGCGGCGAGTCCACGCGCCCCGGCTTTACCCCGGTCAACCCCGACGAGGAGGCTCGCCGCGTGCTGCCCGTGGTGCGCGCGCTGGCCAAGGAGGGCGCCATCGTCTCGATCGACACGCGTCATGTGGCGGTTGCCAAGGCGGCCGTGCGCTGCGGCGCCTCGATCGTCAACGACGTGACCGGCTTCACCGATCCCAAGATGGTCGAGTTCGTTAAGACGAGCACTTGCGGCGTCATCGTGATGCATGCCGGCGAGGTCGCCGCGCCCGTCCGCACGCACGCAACGGTGCAGCTCGATACCTCGGCAGCGGCGTTTGTTGCCGAGAAGGCGCGCGAGGCGGCTGCCGAGGCCGCGCGTGAGGCCGAGAAGCCGGCTCGCCGCCGTCGCGGCAAGTTGCTGGGCGAGCCTAAGGTTGAGGCCAAGCTTCCGGGCGGCGTGGTGCAGCCCTCGTTGCCGTTTGGCGAACCGGAGCCCACGTCCGAGCCCGCAACCGAGCTGGGGCAGGAGACGCCGGCCGCCGAGCAGGTTGCTGCCGCCGAGACCGTCGCGCCCGCGCCCGAGGCCGCGCCCGCAGCCACCGAGGTCGCATCGGAGTCCAATGACCACCTGGCCGCCATGATGCGCCGCAGCGCCCGCCGCGAGGAAGCCTACGTGCCCACCTCGCAGCTCCGCCGCTTCACCCTGCCCGATTCGGCGCCCATCATGCGCCGCGTCATGGGCTTTCTGTCTGACCAGGCCCGCACGCTCATCCATGCCGGCGTGTCGCGCGACCGCATCTGCATCGATCCTGGCCCGGGCTTTGGTAAGTCGGCTAACGAGGACATCGTCATCCAGCGCGAGACTGCCAAGATGGCTTCACTGGGCTATCCGCTCATGTGCGCCGTGTCGCGCAAGCGCTTTGTGGGCGCCGTCTCGGGCGTGACCGAGGCCGCCGAGCGCGATGCCGCTACGTTTGGCGTGTGCCTGGGCGCCATCCAGGCCGGTGCCAACATCGTGCGCGTGCACGACGCCGCGGGTTTTGCGCAGTTCCTGAACGGCTACTGGGCGGTTGCCAAGCCGCAGCCGCGCCGCGCGTTTGTGGCCGTGGGCTCCAACCTGGGGCATCGCTGCGACAACATCCGCGCCGCACGCGAGATGATCGCCGAGATTCCACTCACCTGCGTGTCCAACTCCTCCAAGATTTACGAGAGCGAGCCGGCCTACGAGACGCGCCAGGACGCGTTTGCCAACGCTGTCATCGAGATTAAGACCGAGCTGGCGCCGTTGGTGCTGCTCGACGAGCTCATGAAGATCGAGGCTGAGCTGGGGCGCGACCGCTCCAAAAAGGCCAAGGCCAACGGTCCGCGCACCATCGACCTGGACCTGCTGTGGATGGACGGCGAGACCCACGGCGGCAAAAAGCTGCGCCTGCCGCATCCGCTGATCGGCGAGCGCGATTTTGTGCTGGTGCCGCTCGAGGACTTGATGCACGACCCGGCGCGGTTCTTCCGCTACAACGGCGTCGAGGTCAAGGAGCCCGAGGACCGCGTGGGCCATATCGTGGGCGAATTGGGGCGTATGTAGATGATCGAGATGAACGCTGTTGCCGCCGGTACCGAGCTTGACGCCGCGCGCGACGCGGGCCGCGAGGGTGTGTCCGCGGGCTGGTGCGCTTGGAGCGCGGGCGAGGCGTCGTTGACGTTTTCGCTGGTCGTGCGTCCGGATGTGAACATGCATGCCTTCCACGGCCTGCCGTTTGTGGCTGCGGTGGGCATGATGGACGCGCTCGTGGGCACGGCTTCGACGCCGGGGTTGGGCCTTGCCGGTAAGGTGGGTATCCAGTGGCCGAGCGATATCGTGTGCGGTGCGCCTGCGTTTGAGACGTCGCTCGCGCGTGTTGCCGTGAACGGCGGTGCCGGTGCTGCGGGCATGTTCGGTGCCGTGACGGTGGATATTGAGCGTTCGGCGCTGGGCGAGCTTGGTGTGGACGTGGCTGACGAAGCGCTGGTCGAGGAGTTGGCCGCCGCCGTGCTGACCCGTGTGGACACCTGGGCGGTTGTTGCCAACACGCCGCAGGGCGCTGCCGGTCCGCTGGCCCCCGTGTTGGGCGAGTACTTCGACATGGTGCCGCTGCTGGGCCGCCAAGTTGCGGCGGTGTCGCCCAACGGCTTGCCGCTTGCGGTCGGTGTGTTTGCGGGCCTGGACATCTGGGGTCGCGCGACCATTAAGACCGATGCCGGCGAGCAGGAGTTTCCGCCCGAGGCCGTGCGCATTCGCGGGCTGTAGCGCGGGGCGTTCGCGCCCAAAGATAGACATGACAACAAGACCCTCCTCGGCCTGTGCCGGGGAGGGTTTCGCCTGTCTGGGGAATGGGTTGCCAGCGCCCTATTCCTCAAAACTGAAAAATTTTCGTTTTTGAGGAATAGGATTAAGGCAGCTCGGTCTTTCGCGAGGTATATTCGCTATAGAGCCTATTCCTCAAAACTGAAAATTTTTCAATTTTGAGGAATAGCGATAAAAGACCGCGAGGAGGCCCCAATGAAACTCATCAATAGAACGTCATATATGGACACGTTGACGAGCCTTATTGGCGTGCCGGACATCAAGGTCATCACGGGCATCCGTCGTAGCGGTAAATCAAAATTGCTCGAGGCCCTCCGCGATTACGTGGAGGCAAATCTGTCCAATTCGAATGTCATCCATATCAACTACAACCTCGATGAGTTCGAGAATCTGCTCGAGTATCACGCGCTGCTCGCCTATGTAAAAGAGCATCGAGTGTCCGGCAAACAAAACTTTCTGCTTATCGATGAAGTTCAGATGTGCGACGGTTTTGAGCGTGCGATCAACAGCCTCCACGCATCCGAGCAGTACGACATATTCATTACCGGATCGAATGCCTTTTTGCTGTCGAGCGATCTGTCGACGCTCTTTACGGGGCGTACGTTTGAGATCGAGGTTTTCCCATTCTCGTTTGAGGAGTATCGACTCTATGGCGACGAGGGCGAGGTCGACCGCGACTTCGATGAGTACGCGAGAACCGGCGGTATGTCCGGCTCCTACCCTTATCCACTGCAGGAGCAGCGTTATCAATATCTCTCCAATGTCTTCAAAACGCTCATCGTGAGAGATATCGTGCAGCGGCATAACGTGAGAAACGAATCGGCGCTGCTGCGCATTGCCGATTACATGATGGACAACGTATCCAACATAACGTCGGCACGTAACATTACGGATATTTTGAACGCGGATGGGCTAAAGATAACGAACAAGACGGTCGGCACGTACATGGGGTGCCTGTGCGATGCGTTTGCCTTCTATAAAGTTCGTCGGTACGACATCCGCGGCAAAAAATACCTTAAGAGCGGCGAGAAGTATTACCTGGCAGACCACGCGTTCAAATACGCGCTGCTCGGTACACGTGATATGGATTGGGGACGCGTATACGAGAACATGGTGGCAATCGAGCTGCTGCGCCGCGGATACGAGGTATACGTCGGCGTGCTCTATAAAAAGGAAATAGACTTTGTAGCAATCAAGCGAAGCGAGAAGCTCTACATTCAGGTGAGCGACGACATCAGCTCGGATAAGACATTTGAACGCGAGATTTCACCACTGCTGAGCATTGGCGACGCGTACCCCAAGATGATTCTCGCCCGCACGCATCACGAGGCCACGGACCGCAATGGGGTGCAGATCGTGGACCTGGCGAGGTGGCTGTGCGACGAGGCCTAGCAGAAAGCCCTATTCCTCAAAACTGAAAATCTTTCGATTTTGAGGAATAGGGCCGATGCGTTGCCTAGTTCGCCGCTCGCGCTCGTGCTCGACTTAAGCCCCTGTCCTATCCCAGCTCCTGCATGCGGCGGTAGATTTCGCAGATACCCTTGATGGTGAGCTGTCCGTCGACCACGTCGAAGGCGTCGGTCGAATCGGCGACGATGCTGGCGAGACCGCCCGTGGCGATAACGGTGGCGTCCTCGCGGCCCAGCTCGCGCTTCATGCGCGCGACCAGGCCCTCAGCCATTGCGGCGGCGCCCGTTACGGCGCCGACCTTGATGCACTCCTCGGTATCGCGGCCGATGGCGTGCTCGGGCGCCTCGAGCGGAACGCTGGCGAGCTTGGCGGCTCGGGCGGCGAGCGCGTCCATCGAAATGCGGATGCCCGGCGCAATCGCTCCACCAATGTAATAACCGTCCTCATCGATGACGTCGATATTGGTCGCGGTGCCAAAGTCCACCACGATTGCCGGCGCGCCGTAGAAAGTTTCGGCCGCAACGGCGTTAGCGACGCGGTCGGCACCTACGGCCTGGGGACGCGCCGCGCGCAGCTTGGTCACCGCGGCCGTCTGCGGTCCGATGACGATGGCGTCTGCGGCAATGCGGTCGGCCACGGCGTGCCATTCGCGCGAGAGCTGCGGCACCACGCCCGCAAAGGCGATCGCGTCGACCGCGTCGAGCGAAAGGCCGTACATCTTAAAGAAACCCATCAGGCGCACATGGATCTCGTCGGCGGTATAAGAGCGGTCGGTGGGCATGCGCCACGACTGCACCAGCTCGTCTCCGTCAAACAGGCCCATGGCCGTCTGCGTATTTCCCATATCGATAGCGAGCAGCATGTCTACTCCCGGTGTTGGCATAAAAGGACGCGCACCATTGTATACGTGCCGTCGACGGCGCTCGGCTGCGATTCGTTTACGGTGATAGGGGCTGAGGGGTTTTAAATATGAAGGAATTATGCTCTACGAGATTTTCCTTGCCGTTTACCGAACTCCCGTGTAATATTCTTTCTTGCGCACATGAGGCGCCCAGACATTGCGGGGTGGAGCAGTCTGGTAGCTCGCCGGGCTCATAACCCGGAGGTCGTAGGTTCAAATCCTGCCCCCGCGACCAAGAACTTGCAGCTCGTCGGCCTAGCCGGCGAGCTTTTTTGTTATTTCGGGACCGTGTTTTCGATCCAATTCTCGGCCTCTCAAACAAAATCTCGATCTGTAACATCTAGACCCGATTTGGGCGGCTAGGTGTTACAGATCGAGATATACCGGTGGGCTTGGTCGTGTTTGTCTAAATCTGTAACACGAGGGACGGTTTTTGCCGAGTAACCGTTACAGATTGAGATTTTCTAGCAGGCGGGTTTGGTTTGTCTCGATCTGTAACAGGTAGGGGTCAAAAGTGGGCCTAGCTGTTACAGATCTAGATTGTTGAGGATGGGCCGAGAGGAATGTCTCGATCTGTAACAGTAAGACCCGGTTTTGTCGCGTAACTGTTACAGATTGAGATAAACCGACGGGCCGCCCCGCCCATCCCCATCCACCTGCCGCTACCTGCTGTCCGCCGATTTCCGTTGCGCTGCTGTATTCCCATGCCATATCCTCTAGATAACTACGCGGCATCATCGCCGCCGCGCCTACAAGAGAGGAATGTCCATGACCACACCTGCATCCAAGCTGCTCCAGCCCATTACGGTTGGCCCCCTTGAGCTCAAGAACCGCATTATGTTTCCGCCGCTGACCACCGGCTACGAGGAGCGTGACGGTTCCATCGGCGAGCGCAGCCTGGCTTTTTACGAGCGCTTGGCCCGTGGCGGCGTGAGCTACATCGTCATCGGCGACGTCGCTCCCGTCATGACCGCAAGCCCCACGCCCAAGCTGGCAACCGACGCCCAAATCCCCACGTTTAAGGCGCTGGCCGACGCCGTCCACAAGCACGGCGCCAAGGTCGCGCTGCAGCTGTTCCACCCCGAGTACGATGTGCCCGGTGTCGGCCGCATGGTCATGGGATCCATGGCCGCCGCCAAGGCCGCGCAGGAGGCCAAGGCCGCCGGCGACGAGGAGACCTTTGCCGCCAAGATGGCCGAGTCCAACGAGATCCGCAACCAGGCCTACGCCAAGCTGCATCACGACATGCAGCACTTTGTGAACGAGGCGAGCGTAGAGCAGCTCACCCAGATCAAGGAGGCCATCGCTGCCTCGGCCGCTCGCGCACAGCAGGCCGGGATCGACGCTATCGAGGTCCACGGCGACCGCCTGGTGGGTTCGCTGTGCTCGGCCATCCTCAACCAGCGCACCGACGAGTACGGTGGTTCGTTCGAGAACCGCGTTCGCTACGCGCTGGAGGTCGTCGCCGCCATTAAGGAGGCCGCGCCGCAGCTGATGGTGGAGTACAAGCTCCCCGTGATCATGGAGAACCCCGACGGCACGCCGCGCGGCAAGGGTGGCCTGCAGCCCGACGAGGCCTGCGAGTTCGCCAAGCTGCTCGAGGGTACGGGCATCGATATGATTCAGGTCGCACAGGCCAACCACACCGGCAACATGGGCGACACCATTCCGCCCATGGGCGCCATGCCCTACAACTGGACGCTGCCCGTGGCCGAGCGCGTCAAGGCCCTGGTCTCCGTGCCGGTGGCAACCGTCGGCCGCGTTGTCTCGGTTGAGGCCGGCGAGAAGATTCTGGAAGACGGCGCCGCCGACATCATCGCCTATGGCCGCTCGCTCATGTGCGACCCCGACATTGCGCTGAAGGCCGCCACGGGTGAGCCCATCCGCGAGTGCCTCAACTGCAACAAGGGCTGCGTCGATGCGATTCAAAACCGCAAGTACATCTCGTGCGTGCTCAATGCCGAGAACGGCGATGAGGCAACCATCGCCATTAAGCCGGGCGAGGGCGACAAGAAGATCGCCGTGGTGGGCGGCGGCATCGCCGGCCTGGAGGCCGCGCGCGTGGCGGCCAAGCGCGGCTACGACGTGACCGTCTACGAGGCGAGCGATCATCTGGGCGGCCAGATTGTGCTGGCGGCCGCGCCTCCGCGTAAGGATGAGATCATGCGCTCGGTCGAGTACTACGAGAAGATTCTGCCCGGCCTGGGCGTGAAAGTTGAACTCAACCATGCCGCCAGCCCCGCGGATCTCAACGCCGCCGACGCCGCGATTGTGGCAGTGGGCGCGCACGACGTGGTCATCCCCGTTCCGGGTGCCGATTCGGACAAGGTTGTCTCGAGCTGGGACGTGCTGGCCGGCAAGGTGGAGCTTACGGGCCGCGTCGCTGTCATTGGCGGCGGCCTGGTGGGCACCGAGACTGCCGAGTACCTGCTGCAGCACGGTTGCGAGGTGGCGATTGTCGAGATGCTCGACAAGATTGCCGCAGGCGAGTCCGAGACCATTCTGCCGCTGATCATGAGCGACTTTGCAGAGCACAACGTGGAGCAGCACGTTAAGACCCGCCTGACCGCCATTACCGACGAGGGCGTGGAGGCCATTCGCACCACCGAGGACGGCGCCGAGGAGCCGGTGAAGATCGCCTGCGATTACGTGGTGATGGCCGTGGGCTCCAAGGCCAACGCGTTTGACCTGGATGGTGTGACGGTGCCCGTGACCTGCGTGGGCGACTGCTCGGGTGAGCGCACCGCCGACATTGCGAGCGCCATTCGCACGGCGTATCACGCGGCCAACGAGCTGTAGTTGAACATCGCGGCCAGGCGGGGCGGTAGCACGGATCCGTCTCGCCCGGCTGTGTCCCGTCGGGTGTCAACCGGTGCGGGGCCTGCAAGCGCAGCAGGTCCCGCCCTTTTTGTTTTGCTCCGATGAATGGCAATGCGCGGTAATCATGAGGAGTGAGGACGTCTACTGCCTTGCAGATCACTCAAAATTATTGGGGGAGGGGTTAATAACTATATCCTCTATACCAAAGGACATAAAGAGATGCCAACTTTGTTGACAAGCGAATGACGATTGGCTGCGAGTCAGCTACCAGCGTAAATAATCGATAAAGAAATGTCGTAATTTGGTGCCAAATGTCCAGATAACACCGCGTCTACTTTAATTAACTGCTTTGAGCAAACAGTAAAATGCTACTATCTAACTTGCACGTAAGAAAGCAGATTAACGGCTAAGGCTAAGAAGTGGCAGGTATGTCGGAAGCAACTAGGACTCGCACGCATGCGCCCGAGGTTAGGCAGCGCGCCGTCGAGATCCTCCAAGAGGGGGTCGGTCATCGCGCTCTCGCCGCGGAGCTTGGCATTCCCCAGGCCACGGCTCGTCAGTGGGCCCGCGCGTATGCCGTGGGCGGTGCCGACGCCGTTCTCAATGCCGGTTCGCATCATCACACCTATTCGTACGACGTAAAGCTCGCTGTGGTTAAGGACCGTCTGGAAAACGGCTTGACGGTTCGCGAGGCCATGATCAAGCACAAGATTCCCAGCGAGTCTTCGGTCAAGGCTTGGTGCCGTCAGTACCGCGAGAGCGGTGAGGCCGCACTGGTCGATAAGCCGCGCGGTCGCAAGCCGCGCGTTAAAAAGGCGGAATAGCAAACGGGATGGTGCGCCCACAGGGGCGCATTTTTCTTGCCGCCTCTCTGCTCCAAAGCGGACGTGCCCTTGCCCCGTACGCCTAAAACTCCCCAGTTGACCGAAAACCTGCCACCGCAACCCCGTAATTGAGCTATAACGTTAAACAATTGCAGCGTTTTTGCATGGGGGAGTGATGGTATGACGCTACTGTATTTCCTTACCCTGTTTCCGCTGGTACCGGCGCTGGGCATGTTGCTCGCGCGCGGCGACCGCGCCCGCGATGCGGTGGGGCTCATAGGCTCCGGCATCATCATGGCGGTGACGGTTGTAGTCGCCGTCATGTTTTTTGGCACGGGCCCGCAGAGCTTCGAGGTCGCCCCGGACATCTCGCACACGCTCTCCATCATCAGCTCCGTTATCGACGTAATCCTGTGCGCCGTCATCCTGTACAACGCGCACAAATATAAGAACACGCTCACCACAGTACTCGGCATAGTGCAGCTGGTGGGCTCGGTCGCCTTCGCGGCCATGACGCTGCCCGCGGCCGAAGCCGTCACCACCACGCCGCTCTACCTGGACTACATGAGCGTGATCATGGTGCTTGCCGTCGGCATCGTCGGCAGCCTTATCTGCGTGTACGCCCTTGGCTACATGAAGGACTTCCAGGCCCACGACGAGCACGAGGCCGCGCTGCGCGGGCAGACCGCGCCCGACCGTCGCCCGCAGTTCCTAGCGCTTATGTTCCTGTTCCTCTCGGCCATGTTCGTCATTGTGACGAGCGACAACCTGGAGTGGCTGTTCTGCGGTTGGGAAATCACCACCGTGTGCTCGTTCCTCATGATTGGATACACGCGCACGCCCGAGGCCATCAAAAACGCCTTTACCCAGATCATCCTCAACATGCTGGGCGGCATCGCGTTTTTGGCGGGCCTTATGTTCCTGCACTTCAACGGCATGCCGCTGACCATCTCGGGCATGATTGAGCTTTCCGGCGCTGGCACCGCGCAGTCCGCGCTGCTGGTGATGCCGGTCGTCCTACTGTCGCTCGCCGCCCTTACCAAAGCCGCCCAGATGCCGTTCCACACCTGGCTGCTCGGCGCCATGGTCGCCCCCACGCCCACGAGTGCGCTGCTGCACTCGTCCACCATGGTCAAGGCCGGCGTGTTCCTGATGGTCAAGCTCAGCCCGCTCTACGCCACCTATCCCGTGACGGGCTTTATGGTCACCAGCGTGGGCGCCATCACGTTTTTGCTTGCTGCCCTCATGGCCATCTCGCAGAGCAACGCCAAGCGCGTGCTTGCGTACTCCACCATCTCTAACCTGGGCCTCATCAGTGCCTGCCTGGGCGTCGGCGCGCCCGAGGCCGTGTGGGCCGCCATCTTCCTAATCCTGTTCCACACGGTGGCCAAGTCGCTGCTGTTCCTGTGCGTGGGCACCGCCGAGCATCATATCGGCAGCCGCAACATCGAGGACATGGACGGCATGTTCAGCCGCATGCCGCACCTGACGCGCCTGATGATGCTGGGCATCATGGGCATGTTCGTGGCCCCGTTTGGCATGCTCGTGTCCAAGTGGGGCGCCCTGGTGGCGTTCGCGCAGACCGGCAACGTACTCATGATCATGGTGCTGGCCTTTGGCTCGGCCGCGACGTTCTTCTTCTGGGGCAAGTGGCTCGCCAAGCTTTCGGGCGTCGACCCCACAGCTCAAAACGTGGAGGTCAATGTCCACAAGACCGAGTGGACGGCGCTCAACACCATCGCCGCACTGCTGGTGCTGTGCTGCGTGGCGTTCCCGCTCATCTCGAGTGGCCTGGTTTCGCCTTACCTGGCCATGGTGTTTGGCCGCGTGCCGCACGTTATTGGCAAGGACGCCATGTATCTGATGGTGGTCATCGTGGCGTTTATCGCCGTGGTGCTGCTGACTTCGTTCCGCGTGAGCAACAAGCCGCACGTAAATGTGTACCTTTCGGGCGTTGGGACCGAGAGCTACCGTCATTTCCGCGGCTCGATGGGCCACGAGGTGAAGGCCGAAAAGCGCAATTGGTACTCGGAGGACGCCCTTGGTGAGAAGCGTATTAGCCCCGTGGGTAGCGTTGTGTGCTGCAGCATTATCTTGTTTGCGCTGCTGTGCTGCGCATGGATTGGGCCCGAGAGGCTTGCCATGAGCGCGCCCTCGGTGCTGCGCGGCAAGTATTTCGAAGGTTCGGGTGTCGTGGGCATCTTTATTGGTACCTTGGTGTTTGCCCTGCTGGCGCCTTTGGTTGGTGGCCTGATCGACGGCGTTGACCGCAAACTTTCGGCCCGTATGCAGGGCCGCGTGGGCCCGCGCCTGCTCCAGCCTTTCTACGACGTTGCCAAGCTGCTGCGCAAAGCCCCTGCCAGCGTAAACACCATGGACGATACCTATATGGCGTGCGCGCTCATCTTTACCGTCGTGGGCGGCGGCATCTTTGTGTCGGGCTCTAACACGCTACTGTGCGCCTTTATGGTGACGCTCGCCGCGATCTTTGTGGTGCTGGCGTCCGCCTCGACGCAAAGCCCGTTTGCCCAGGTTGGCGCCGATCGTGAGCTGCTGCAGGTCATGAGTTACGAGCCCGCCGTTCTGCTGATGAGCGTGGGTCTGTATCTTGCCACCGACAGCTTTGATTCCATCGCTGTGACGGGGCAGTCGGCCCCCATCATCGTGTACAGTGCGCCCATTTTCCTGGCGCTGCTCGCGGTGCTTACCATCAAGCTGCGCAAGTCGCCGTTTGACCTTTCGTACTCGCATCACGCGCATCAGGAGATCGTCCAGGGCGTCGCCACCGAGATGAGCGGCGGCACGCTGGCCAAGATGACCCTTATGCACTGGTGCGAGACCGTGCTGTTTTTGATGTGGGTGGGCATGTTCTTCGTCTGGGACAACCCGGTGAGCTGGGTGGTCGCACTGGTCGTGATGGCCGCGACGTATTTTGTCGAGGTGCTGATCGACAACACCTTCGCACGCAGCACCTGGCGCAGCTGCTTTAGGCTCGGATGGGGCGTGGCGCTGGTGTTTGGCCTGCTCAACCTTATGCCCATCCTCGTCGACGTATTTATTTAGGAGGCGGCATCCATGGATCATAAAATGTCGCGCTCGCCGTGGGTTATTCATTACGACGGTTCGAGCTGCAACGGATGCGATATCGAGGTGCTGGCCTCGCTCACGCCGCTGTTCGATGCGGAGCGCTTTGGCGTGGTCAACACCGGCAACCCCAAGCATGCGGATATCTTTTTGGTGACGGGGTCGGTCAATGCCCAGAACCTGCCCGTCGTGCGCCAGATCTACAACCAGATGCTCGAGCCCAAGTGCGTGGTGGCGTGCGGCATCTGCGCGTGTTCGGGCGGCGTGTTCCGCGATGCCTACAACGTGATCGGCGGCGTGGACCGCGCGATTCCCGTGGACGTGTACGCGCCCGGGTGCGCCATTCGCCCCGAGACGGTGATCGATGCCATCGTGGAGGCGTGTGGCATCCTGGACCAGAAGGAGGCCGTGATGCGCGCCGGCGGCGACCCGCTTACCGTGGGCGGCGCCGCAACCTGGGGCGGTGGCGTTGAGCTGGGCGAGGACGGGTTTGTGGCTGCGGGGGCCGGGGCCGGTGTCGACGCAGGCACGGCTGACGGCGCGCCCGCTGCTGGCGCGCCTGCCGGGAAGCCTGCCGCACCCGCCGCTGCAAAGGAGGCCGAGTAATGCAAAAGGCTATCTATACCACCGTCGGGATCGACGAGCTCCTGTCGCATGTCCAGGCGCTCAAGGGCGTCGGCGCGCGCTTTGTGCAAATGCACGCCGAGCGCAACGTCGACGACGGCACGTATCGCCTGGTCTATACGTTTATCAACGTTCGTGCTGCTCAGGAGCAGATTGCGCAGGACGGCAGCTATGCGATCGAGAACCTGGTGGTTGAGGGAATTAATCAGTACCAGGAGATTCCGTCCATCAGCTCGTACTATCCGGCAGTATTCCCGTTTGAAAACGAAGCGCACGACCTGTTTGGTCTTGCCATCACCGATATGCAGATTGACTTTAAGGGCTTTTTCTACCAGGTCTCGACTGCCGAGCCCATGAGCGTTATCACGCCCGAGGTGAAGGCCGCGCGCGAGAAAGCCATGAAGGTCCGTGCCGCTGCCGAGGCCAAGGCGCGCAAGGCCGCGGCCGAGAAGGCTGCTACTGCCACGGCCGCTGCGGGGGAGGGCACTGCGGGCGCTGGCGATGCTGCGGGCGCTGCCGTCGCTCAGCCCGCTGCGGCTGCCGGCTCCGATGCTCAGCACGATGAAACTGCTGCGAAGGCCGCGCTCAAGGCTGCCGAGATGGAGGCAAAGCTCGCCGCCATGGATCCCGAGAAAGCGGTTAAGGTCCGCGCGGCGCTTGCCGCCAAGGCCGCCCGCGGCAAGCAGAAAAAGGAGGCGTAAGGCCCATGGCACATCGCTCCGTTATTCCGTTTGGCCCGCAGCACCCGGTGCTGCCCGAGCCGCTTCATCTGGACCTGGTGATCGAGGACGACCGCGTCATCGAGGCAATTCCGCAGATCGGCTTTGTGCACCGCGGACTCGAGAAGCTCACCGAAAAGCGTGATATGCACCAGTTTGGCTACATCGCCGAGCGCATCTGCGGCATCTGCGCCGTGGGCCACAGCTGCGGCTATGCCAGCGCCTGCGAGCGCATGCTCGACATCGAGGTGCCCGGCCGCGTGCAGTATATCCGCACCATTCTGCACGAGCTTTCGCGCATTCACTCGCATCTGCTGTGGCTGGGCCTGCTCGCCGATGCCTTTGGTTTCGAGGCACTGTTCTATCGTTCGTGGACCCTACGTGAGCAGATTCTTAAGATCTTTGAGAGCACCTGCGGCGGCCGCGTGATCCTTTCGATTAACGAGATCGGCGGCCTTAAACACGACATTGAGGACTCCGAACTGGCGGGCATTGTCCAGACGCTCGATGCCATGCGTCCTGACTACGAGGCCTTGGTGCATACGTTTTTGGACGACAATAGCTGCGGCGAGCGCCTGCACGGCGTGGGCGTGATCAGCAAGAAGGACGCGCTGGATCTGTCGATGGTCGGCCCGTTCGGTCGCGCCTCGGGCGTGGATTACGACGTGCGCATGTTTGGCGACGGCGCCTATGCTGATCTGGCCGCGTTTGGGCCTATCGTTGCTAGCGATGGCGACTGCTATGCCCGCTGCCAGGTGCGCTGTGCCGAGGCCACGCAGGCCATGGACATCATTAAGGAGCTTGTGGGCAAGATTCCGCACGACGGGATCGGCGGGCGCACCAAGCTTACACCGGCCGACGGCGCGCGCGGCGAGGTTGTGATTGAGCAGCCGCGCGGCGAGGCGTATTACTATGTGCGCGGCAACGGCACCAAGAATCTGGACCGTTTTCGCGTGCGCACGCCGACGTCGCAAAACCTGGCAGGTCTGACGCATGCGCTGCAGGGCGTGCTCATTGCCAACGTGCCCATGATTATCCTGACCATTGATCCCTGCATTAGCTGCACGGAAAGGTAGGCGCGGCATGAGTTTGCTGACATTTGCCAAGACGGCCTTGGGCTCTATGGTCAAGCAGCCGGTCACGGTGTGCTATCCGCAGGAGAAGCTCGCGGCTCCCGAGCGCCTGCGCGGGCATATCGTCAACGACATGGACGTGTGCATTTGCTGCGGTATGTGCGCGCGTCGCTGTCCGGCGGGCGCGCTCGCGGTCGATCGCAAGGGTGGAACGTGGTCGATCGACCCGTATGCCTGCGTGGTGTGCGGTGAGTGCATCGAGAGCTGCCCCAAGCACTGCCTGACTATGGACACCGCCCGCACCCCAGTCGCAGCGGACAAGACTCCCACAGTAGAAACCAAGCCGGAATAGCGCTGGAATAGGGGCCGGTGGGGCAAAAATGCCCCACCGGCCCCGCGCTTAAACGCGCGGTTGTGCCGTCGCGAACAAAACTATGCCGGATTACGGGGCTGGATAGCGAACCTCCGACCATACAGAAAATCCCAAAAACAAAACCGACGCTCCTATAAGTTGTCAATAGGCAGTTTGCGGGAGCGCTCCCTTCAATTCGCACAGGAGCTCGTAATACCTCCTCTCCAGTTTCGTCGACCGCCGTCTC
>USHA01000006.1 GCA_900554325.1 uncultured Collinsella sp. | reverse complement strand
ACTTAGCGGCACCGGCGGTGCACTGAAGGATCAGCGGAGACTTGGCCTCCTCGGCGGCCTGGAGAATAGCCAGGGTCCACTCGAGGTTGTTGGTGTTGAAGGCACCGAGAGCGTACTTGCCGGCCTCGGCCTTCTTGAGCATGTCTGCTGCGTTGACGAGCATAAAAGAAACCTCCTGTAAGGTTGCTCCGATAACGCCTGAGATTTTACCACGGCGCACCCGAGCATAAACGTTCGTTTGTTCACGAATATCGTCCAAACAGACTTTTTTTGACCGTTTGCCCTACGGAATCGACCCGTTGGGGAAAAATAGCTTGACGTTTGGACGCTTCTCGTGCTTTAGAAGCTGACTATAAAGCTACACCTGCATGAAAGGGTTCTGCATGAGCTCGCGTGCCATGGTGGTCGAATCGCCATGGCCGGTTAGGCAAACGGTATCGGGCGGGAGAAGCCGGGCGAGCTTGGAGAGCGAGCGCAGAATCGCCGCCTCGTCGCCACCGGCAAGATCGGTGCGGCCGTGGCTACCCGGGAACAGGGTGTCGCCAACAAAGGCGATGCTTCCCTGCTCGGTGGCAGCAAACAAGACAATCCCGCCCGGCGTATGCCCTGGCGTCTCGATCACCTGCAGGCAGATATCGCCCACCTCGAGAGCATCGCCCTCGGCGAGTAGGCGCGTCGGCTCCCCGGGGTCGGGCGTCTCAATGCCCCACATAGCTCGCTGTTCCTCGATGTTCGCATGCGGCACCGCCACATCCTTAGCACACAGCTCATACTGGCAGCCCTCGCCAACAGCGGTTCGTACGCCGGCAACACCACCAACATGATCGGCATGGCCGTGAGTGCATACGGCGCCAAGCATGCGTACGCCGGGATGCTTGGCTCGAATATGCTCTACCAAGCGCTCGCCTTCCCATGCGGGGTCGATAATTACGCACTCATTGTCCGAAATAACAGCATAGCTATTGGTCTGAATGGGACCATTTACGAGCGTCTCGATCTCGACCGATCCCTTGGGAGTTACATCCAAGGACACAGCACTCATGTCCCTCTCCTCTCTATAGAACTCGAGGCATCGAACGATGCCTCGAGTGTAGCGAATATCGATAATGTGGCACGTTCGTCGCGACTAAACGCGGCGCTTAAGCTGGGCTCCACCCTCGCCGGGCATCAGGCGGCGCGCGTCATAGACCGAGTCAACGCTGCTGATAGAGGCCAGCAGCGGATCCAGACCACTCGCGTCCGAGATCTCGACCATAAAGCGCAAGGTTGCAATACCCTCGCGGTTAGTCGACGTGGCGGCAGAAAGGATATTGCCGCCCGCATCGCCAATGGCAATGGTGACATCCTTGAGCAGCCCCATGCGGTCCAGGCACTCGACCACGATCTCGACCTGGAAGAGGGTGTCGGCAGTGCCGTCCCACTCCACTTCGATCATGCGCTCGGGATGCTCCATAAGGCCCTTGACGTTGGGGCAGTTGGCGCGATGCACCGAAACGCCACGGCCGCGCGTGATGAAGCCGACGATATCGTCGCCTGTCACCGGATTACAGCAATGCGCCAGACGGACCAGCAGTCCGCTGTTGCTCTCGCCCTTGACGATAATGCCGTTGCTGGCGCTATTGCCGCGCTTTTGCGGCTTGCGGTTGGAGCCTCGGGCCGGCTGCTTGACGACCTCGGCGATAGCCTCGGCCTTGGTGAGCTGTTCCTCGGGCTTGGGGTCCAAGATTTGCTCGACCTTGTTACCCACAGCGCGCGGGGCAACCTTGCCGGCGCCGACGGCGGCAAACAGGTCCTCGAGCTGCTTGTAGTTAAACTGCTCCGCCACGGCGTTGAGCGCACGCGTGGATCGCGGCGTAGAGATGCCATACCCGCGCTTGCGCAAGTCCTTGGCCAGTATATCGCGGCCGGCAGCAGCGTCGTCGTCCCTGGTCGCGGCGGCAAAATAGCGGCGGATCTTTGACTTGGCGGAAGGTGTCTTAACGATCTTGAGCCAATCACGAGACGGCTTGGAACTCTTGTTGGTCAGGATTTCAACGCGGTCGCCCGTCTTGATCTCGTGCGTGAGTGGGGCCACCGCGCCGTTGATCTTAGCGCCGACGCAGTGATTGCCCACCTCGGTGTGAACGGCGTAGGCAAAGTCGAGCGGCGTGGAGCCGGCACGAAGCGCCATGACCTCGCCCTTGGGCGTAAAGACGAAGATCTCTTGATCGAAGAGGTCGACCTTCAGCGAGTGCAGGTATTCCTTGGCGTCGGTAATCTCATCAGACGCTGCCCAATCGAGCGAATGTTTGAGCCAGTTAATCTGGTCGTCCAAACGTTGAGCGTCATTGGTCTTGGAAGCAGACGATCCGCCCGATTTCTTATACAGCCAGTGGGCGGCAATGCCGTACTCGGCCTGCTCATGCATCTCGTAGGTTCGAATCTGAATCTCGAGTGGGCGGGCCGTGGGGCCGATAACCGTCGTGTGAAGCGACTGGTAGTTATTGACCTTGGGCATGGCGATATAGTCTTTAAAGCGACCGGGCATGGGGTGCCATAGTGTGTGCACCGCGCCGAGCGTGGAGTAGCAATCGCGCACCGAATGCGTGATGACGCGCAGCGCCACCAGATCGTAGATCTCGGAGAACTCCTTGCCCTTGCGCTTCATCTTTTGGTAGATGGACCAATAGTGCTTGGAACGGCCGTTGATCTGGAAGTCTTCCAGGCCAATGCGGTTGAGCTCGTCGGTGAGCGTCTTGATGGTCTCGGCCAGATAGCGCTCGCGAACCTCGCGCGACTCAGCCACCATGCGCGCGATGCGCTGGTAGGCGTCGGGCTCAAGGTAGAAGAAGGACAGGTCCTCGAGCTCCCATTTAATGGAGCTCATGCCCAGACGGTCGGCCAGGGGCGCATACACGTCCATGGTCTCGCGAGCCTTAAACAGGCGACGGTCCTCGCGAAGGGCCGCCAACGTACGCATGTTATGCAGGCGGTCGGCAAGCTTAACGATAATGACGCGGATGTCCTTGGACATGGCGAGGAACATCTTGCGCAGCGTAAGCGCCTGCTTCTCGTCCATGCTATCGACTTCGATGTTGGTAAGCTTGGTCACGCCATCGACGAGCTCGGCAACCGTATCGCCAAACAGACCGGAAACATCGGCAAGCGAGGTCTCGGTATCCTCAACGGTATCGTGCAGCAGCGCGGCGCACACCACATCGCAGTCCATCTTGAGATCGGCCAAAATGATGGCCACCTCGACGGGATGGTTGATGTACATCTCACCCGAGCGGCGCTTTTGGTTGCAGTGCTTCTCGGCAGCAAAGCAATAGGCCTGCTCCACCTTAGAAAAGTCGACCTCATTCATATATTTGAGGCACAGGCGCTCCAGCTTGTCATAGCTGTCCGCCATAATCTCGGGCGGCAGCTCATCGGCATGCTTATAGTGCTCCATCTCCGAGAACGGCTGGAGGGTGGAATCATGGGCGGTACGGGCTGCGGCATCCATCGAGGTCCCCTTCCCCTAGGCCCGCGGAACGATCGGGCGGTTAACTTTGGCTAGCATATCAGAAGCGCACGAATCGAGCGCCCAACTCCGGAAAGCCGAGAACTCCATGCGCGAGCGCAAGCCCTCCAAATAGCGGATTGACCTGCTCAATTGCACACGGCCGGGGTTTTCTGCCATCGCGATGCGACGGGTGTCGTCAAACCCCGAAACGCGACAGAAACCAAGCTCTTCGAAGATTCCCAGGCCGCTTGCCACCGAGCGCTCGTCAACCGGCGTGCGGGCATCGATAGCAAGGCACATCTGCGCGATGTCGATATCGCTCGCACTAAACGAGTCGTCTCCGGTCTTGCCGCGGTTGGAGCGCCACATGGTCTGCAGCGCGCGATAGAGCGTGACGAGCTCATCGCGCTCGGGCGCGTAGCAGTCGAGCAGGCGCTCGTTAATGCGAGCGTCACGCGACGAATAGAGCAAGTGAATCACGGCAGGTTGGCCGTCGCGACCGGCGCGTCCGCTCATCTGGTTGAACTCAATGCTGCCAAACGGCATGTGGTAGAGCACGACATGGCGAATATCGGGCAGGTTCACGCCCTCACCAAAGGCAGAGGTCGAAACGATGCAGCTGAGGCTTCCGTCACGAAACGCTTCCTCGACACGGCGACGATCGGAGCGCGCAAGCCCCGCGTTATAGAACGCGATGCGGGTCGCGCAATCGGGTACCCGCTTGCGCAGCGTCTTGGCAAGCGCCACGGACTGGTCGCGCGAGTTGACGTAGATGACGGTCTTCTCCCCCGTAGCCACGATTGACACCAGGCGGTTCTCGCGGCTCGCAAGATCTCGGTCATCCTCGAGCTGCAAGTTCTCGCGCACCGTCTCGTCGACCACCGTACGGGTAATCGGCAGCACGCGGGCAAGCTCGGCCACAACCGGAGCCGTTGCGGTAGCAGTCGTGGCCAGAACGACCGGGTCGCCCAGGGCCTTGAGGATATCGGGCATGTCGAGATAGGCACTGCGGTCGCCGCCCTTGGCAAGACCGGCATGATGCGCCTCATCGATGACGACAAAACCGATGCGGCCCGAACGCGCAAAGCGGTCGCGGTGAATGGACAGGAACTCGGGCGTCGTGAGCACGATGCCGGTGCGGCCCGAAGCCAAGCCGGCGAACACGTCATCGCGCGCCGCTTCCACGGTCTCGCCGGTCAGCACGCCAACGCCAATGCCGAGCGCGGCCATCGTCGACGAGAGGTGATAGGCCTGGTCGGCAACGAGCGCGCGCAGCGGATAGACAAAGATGCTCGCACGCCCGCGAAGGACCGCCTCGCGCGCAGCATGCACATGGAAGATGAGCGACTTGCCACGCCCCGTCCCCATAACGGCCAGGACACTTTGGTGATCGGCCAGGGCATCGAGCGCCTCAACCTGCGCGCGGTGCGGCTGGTTCGAGCCGATAAAGCTATGAATAAGCGAGCGCGTCAGCTCGGTATAGGAAAGCTGGGCGAGCGTTTGGCGCTTGCGGGACTCCGGACGAAGACCGGCGTCCGCAGGCTCCACGCCACGGCGAAGTTCACATGCCGGGTCGTCAACGCTGGGTGCCGTGGTATCGCGGACCAAGACATCCTTGATCATGAGCTTGGGCTTTACGCGACCTTGCCAATGCTCGGCCACGGCCTCGAACACCAAATCGACGGCGCTATCGCAATTGATGAGCTTATCGATCTGCGGCACGCGGAACATAATGGCCGGCACACTCGCGGCGCCATCGGTCGCCACGAAGCGCATGTGCTCGCCGGTTTTGCCCACCACGGCGCGATCGCACATTGTCACGCCCTCGGCCGCCAACAGCGGCACCTTGTTGCCCTGGCCAAACGGCTCAAGACGGGAGATCTGCTCGATGGTTTCGATATTTAGCTCGGAGAAGTCGACGGTGGCGGCAACCTCGTCGGTGTCCTCAAAGTCCTCGGCGGGAAGCTCGGACAGCACGGCGGAAAGACGACGACGGAACTCGTCGAGCTTGGACGCCTCGATGGTCACGCCCACCGCACCCGCATGCCCGCCGCGACGAATCAGCAGATCGGAGCAGCGTTCTACGGCGTCGAACAGGTTGACCTTACCCACCGAGCGGCCCGAACCGCGAGCGATACCGTCTTCGATCGAGAACAGCAGCGCCGGCACGTGATAACGGTTGGTAAGACGGCTCGCCACGATACCCTTGACGCCCTCGTGCCAGCCCTCGCCACCCACGACGATTGCGCGACCGCCATCATAAGTCTCCTCGACCTTTGCCATGGCATCGCGTGTGAGCTCCGCCTCGATCTCTCGACGCTGACGGTTGATCTCCTCGAGCTCGGCCGCCAGCGCGCTTGCCTCGATAGGATCGCGGGCAAGCAGCAGGTCGAGCGCCAGCTTGGGATCGGCCATGCGGCCGGCGGCGTTCAAGCGGGGAATGAGCGAAAACGACAGGCCATCGGCCGTAATGCTAGAGAGGTCGGCCTTGGCGAGCGCGGCCAGCGCGATATAGCCGGGGCGGGCGGTCACGCGCATCTGCTGGATGCCCTCGGCGACCAGTGCGCGATTCTCGGGCGTGAGCGGCATCATGTCGGACACGGTACCAAGCGCCGCAACCTCGATCAGCGAGCGCCAATACGACGGCTTGCCCAGGCGCTCGCCCAAGACCTGTACCAGCTTGAGCGCCACGCCGGCACCGGCAAGCTCACGCGAAGGACCCTCGTCCTCGAGCTTAGGGTCGGTCAGGGGCACGCCCTGCGGCACCTGATCGGAGGGCTCGTGATGGTCCGTGACCACCAAATCGATCCCCAGGCTCTCCAGATAGGAAACCTCTTCCTTGGCGGCAATGCCGTTATCGACGGTCACGATCAGGTTGGGTTGGGCGAGCTCGTTGACGCGGTCGAGCGCCGCACGCGACAGGCCGTAGCCCTCGTCAAAGCGATGCGGAATAAACGGCGTGACGTTGGCGCCAAACGAACGTAGCGCCTCGGTCAACAGACAAGTCGACGTAATACCGTCAACGTCAAAATCGCCAAAGACGGCGATGTGCTCGTGGTTGCGAATAGCACGCTCGATGCGGTCGGCAACGACCGACATGCCCGGGATAATGAGTGGGTCGGCCCAGTCGCGATCGAGCGAAGGCGTCAAAAACAGCTGGCCTTCCTCGATGGATGTAATGCCGTGCGCAACCATAATGCGCGCCACCAACCCTGGTATGCCCAGGCCAGCCGAAAGCTCCTTTTCGAGCTCGGGGTTTTGCTGAGCGACTGCCCAGCGATGCGTCGTCTTAAGCGATGACATAGGCGCCCACCCCCGATAGGGGCAGGTCGCCGCGATACCTCTCACGGTTCATAGCGATGAGTCCTCTGTGTATGCCCGCTTCGGCAGGCAGATCTGTTGAACGGATTTATTATACCGTGCAGCGCGGACGCACAACGTCCAGCACGCCGTGGTTTCGATAAACGAGGGCGGTAATAGCCTCGAAATAATCGAACGTTTCAGCCGCACGGACGCATGCGAGCGTCTAGCATATCCATTCAAAACGGGTTCACGAGCAAAGGGAGTCACAAGAGTATATGAAGCAATGGGTTGGACTGGGCAAGTTTCTCGCAGGGCACATGCAGGTCATCGTTCCGATTTGCGTAACGCTCGGCGTGCTCTTTCCCCAGCAGATCGGCGTTCTCAAGCCCATCGTTCCCGCGCTCTTCGCCTTTATGACGTTTCAGGGTGCGCTCAGCAACACCTTCCACCAGGTAGCTGAGGTGTTCCGCCGTCCGCTGCATTTGATTTTGGCGTTATTTGTCTCGGCCGTGCTCATCCCCATCGCGGCGTATGCCATGGGCTCACTGTTCTTTGGCTCCAACCCCAACCTTGTCTGCGGCATCGTGCTCGAGTACAGCGTGCCCGTGGCAGTCACTGCCTTTATGTGGATTAGCATGTTCGGCGGCAACGGCCCGCTCGCGCTCACCATCATCCTGACGTCCTCGGTCATCTCACCTGTGACGATTCCTCTTACGCTCAAGCTCCTGCTGGGCGCCACCGTCTCGATCGACGTGCCGAGCATGATGCAGAATATGGCCTTTATGATCGCCATACCCGCCGTGCTCGGTATCGTCATTAACGAACTCACGCGCGGCTGGGGTCATGAGAAACTCTCCCCCGCGCTTTCGCCCGCCTGCAAGTTCATGATGATGGGCGTCATCGCGTCCAACTCCACCGCCATGAGCGAGTACGTGCTGCACATGAACATGGTACGCCTGGAAGTCGCCCTCTTTATCCTGGCGTTCGCCATCAGTGGCTTTATCATCGGCATCCTGGTCGCACGTGTCCTGCATCTGCCGTATAGCGAGACGACCACCATGTGCTTTACCTGTGGCATGCGCAATATCTCTTCGGGCGCCGTCATCGCCACACAGTATTTTCCCGGCGAGGTCGTGTTCCCCGTCATGTGCGGCACGCTGTTTCAGCAGGTACTCGCCTCGCTTATCGGACATCTCTTTGAACGTCTGACCGGCGAGGAGCGCGCCAAACAGCGCAAGCGGGTCGAGGCCGGGCGCGACGCGATGGCACGCTAAGCAGCACTCTTTTCGCAGGCGCTCGCCTTGCTACGCGAGCGTTTCCAGATGCGCACGCAGGCGCTCAGCATCGATATCGAGCGTGGTCTCGGCATTGACCTGGGCCAGACGATTGCCCACAAAGTAGGGCGAAACCACCCAACGTGGCAGAGCCTTGGCAATGGTCCGGCCGTCCATGTGGTAGAAGAACAAGTTGTACGACTCCGCGCGACCGCCATGGTGCTCGTGCAGGATATAGCGCAGGGCCACCTGAATCGCATCGGCAAACAGGTCCGCTTCGGCTTGGTCGCGGGCGTCGTCGCTGGCGGCGATTCCCTGTGGAGCCGAGACGTTGACCTCAAAGAACCCCATGATCGGTTCGGTTGAGATGTCGACCGAGATTCTCCCCTGTTGCCAGACACTGATGCCTTCAAAGTTGGCTGAGGTCAGCGCCGCATAGCCGTCCTCCTGTTCCAGGCCCACAATCTGCATGTGTGGATGGACGAGGCTGCCGCCCGAAAGCGGGCCTTTGTTCTTGTACATGAGCACACTGCGGTACTGTTGAGAATCGATCATCTGCTGCCAACAGCCCAGGGCAAACCGCATCACATGATGCAGCTCATCCGGTTCATAGGTCACCAGGTCGGCGTCGTGATTGGCAGACTCGATCAATACGGTCTGACGTGTGGCCCGCAAGGTCTTGAACTTATTCTCGAGCCAGATGCAGTCACCATCGCGCTGGATGATGTTGGCAAGTCCCTCCGTGTCGCAAAAGGGGCACGCGGTGCCAGGGCGACGATTATCGTCGGGCTTACCGCTCGCCTGCTGAACGTCAAATACCAGCGCCACGGGTTATACCTCCAGCGGCACGATCTTGGTGCCATGGAGCTCGGAGACGCCCAGCGCCGCCGCGACCGCGTCGCGATTTGCCGTAGTGATGCCGCCGCCGGGAAGGATGGTCAAACGATCGCCCGCATACTCGATTAAACGAGCCAGGTGATCGAAATTATCCTCGATCGACGTACCGGCAGCGCCGCCATGCGTGAGGATGCGCGTAACGCCGCAGTCGGCAAGTGTATCAATCGCATCGAGCTGAGCCTCGGGCGAGAGCTGGTCAAACGCCATGTGGAAGGTGATGTCGATGGACTCGCGCTTACATTCCTCGGTCGCGCAGCCCGTAGCCATAACGAGGGCGCCGAGGGTGAGCCCGTCGAGCGCCCAGCCGCCGGCAAAGGGCTTGCAGCAGCCAAAGACCAGGCCGTCAACGCCGGCGCTCACAGCAAGGCCCAGGTCCATCTCCATCATGCGCAGCTCGTCCTGGTTGTAATGAAAGTCGCCACCACGCGGACGGATCATGCACATCACTCGCGCGTCATGCTCGTGAGCGTAGCTGACTGTAGCGCTAATAACGCCGGCGGAAGGCGTGGTGCCACCGACGGCGAGGTTGTCACACAGCTCAATGCGCCCCGCACCGGCCTCGATGGCCGCCGGCACTCGCTCAAAGTTCTCGGCACAAAACTCGTACAGCATAGATAGACCCCCAAAGGCAGCAAGTGTTTTCCGACGGGCATTGTCGCACGCCCCCATGAAGTTGCGGTGGAATAGGGACTGTTTTGGCTTCTTGAACCCCCAATTAGTCCCTATTTCACCGCAACTTAAAAAGGGGCGCTGACCGGGATAGCCAGCGCCCCTTTGTTGAATGGATTAACCGCCCAAGTAAGCCTTGCGCACGTTGTCGTCGTGCAGGAGCTCCTGGCCGGTGCCGGTCATGGTGATCTTGCCGGTCTCGAGCACGTAGCCGCGCGTGGCGATGGAAAGCGCCATCTGCGCGTTCTGCTCAACCAGGAGCACCGTGGTGCCGGCCTTGTGCAGGTCCTCGACAATCTGGAAGATCTGCTCAATCAGAATCGGCGCCAGGCCCATGGAAGGCTCGTCGAGCATGAGCAGCTTGGGGTTGCTCATAAGGGCGCGGCCCATAACGAGCATCTGCTGCTCGCCGCCCGAAAGGGTGCCGGCGACCTGGCGACGGCGCTCCTTAAGGCGCGGGAACTGCTCGTAGACACGCTCAAGGCCCGGAGCGACCGTGGACTTGGGCTGTGTATAGGCGCCCATCTCCAGGTTCTCCTCGACCGTCATCTGCAAAAAGGCGCGACGGCCCTCGGGGACCTGAGCCAGGCCCTTACCCACCAGCTTATCGGCGGGCGTATGGGTAATGTCCTCGCCCATAAACTTGATGGAGCCGGTCTTGGAACGCAGCAGGCCCGAGACGGTTTTAAGCGTCGTAGACTTACCAGCACCGTTCGCACCGATCAGAGCAACGATCTCGCCCTCGTTGACGTTAAAGGAGATGTCCTTGATGGCGTGGATGGCGCCGTACCAGACGTTGATGTTGTAGACGGAAAGCATCGGCTCTGCCATTTAGTTCTCCCCCTTATCCTGCTTGCCCAGATACGCCTCGATAACGGCGTCGTTGTTCTGGATTTCCTCGGCCGTGCCCTTGGCGATGACCTTACCAAAGTTGAGCACGCAGATGCCCTCGCAGATGTTCATGACGAGCGACATATCATGCTCGATAAGCATGATGGCAATGCCGAAGGTGTCGCGAATCTTGACGATGTTCTCCATGAGCTCTGCGGTCTCGGACGGATTCATGCCGGCGGCAGGCTCGTCGAGCAGCAGCAGCTTGGGATTGGTGGCAAGTGCACGGACGATCTCCAGGCGGCGCTGAGCGCCGTAAGGCAGCGAGCCGGCCTGTTCGTTTGCCAGATGTTCCATATCAAAGATGGACAGCAGCTCCATGGCACGCTCGTGAGCAGCCTTCTCGTGCTTCCAATACGTCGGCAGGCGCAGCACGCCCTCAAAGCCGGAGTAACGCTCCTGGTTATGCAGGCCGACCTTAACGTTATCCTCCACCGTCATGGTGTTGAACAGGCGAATGTTCTGGAACGTACGGGCAATACCCATGCGGTTGACCTGATAGACCGACTTGCCCGAGGTGTCCTCGCCGTCGAGCAGGATGGTGCCGTGCGTGGGCTGGTACACCTTGGTGAGCAGGTTGAAGACCGTGGTCTTGCCGGCGCCGTTGGGACCGATCAGACCGGCAATCTCGGTCTTGCCGATAGTCAGGCTAAAGTCGTCGACTGCCTTAAGGCCACCGAACTCAATGCCCAGGTGGATGCACTCGAGTGCAGGGCACTCGCCCAGGTCGCGGTCGGGAACGATGGCGCCAGAAGGATACGGGACCATCTTGCCCTTCTTGAACTCAAATTTACTGGGCATCGGCTGCCACCTCCTTCTTGGAAGCAAAGCGATCCTTGACGCGACCGAAGAACGCCTTGAGCTGCGGGTTGTTGGTAAAAATCATGACCAGGATCAGCACGATGGCGTAGATGAGCATGCGGTAGTCCGAGAACTGACGGAGCAGCTCGGGAAGCACCGTGAGCAGCGCCGCCGCGATGACGGAGCCGCGCATATTGCCCAGACCGCCCAGGACCACGAACACCAGAATGAGGATCGACGTGTTGAAGTCGAACTTGGTGGCGGAGAGCTGCGAGAAGTTACCGCCGAAGAGGGCTCCGGCAGCACCGGCGAGGGCAGCGGAAACCACGAAGGCGATCATGCGGTACTCGGTGACGGAGATGCCTACGGACTCGGCTGCAATCTTGTTATCGCGCACGGCCATAATGGCACGGCCGGTACGGCTGCGAACCAGGTTGAGCACGATCACGAGTGCGACCATGACCAGGATGGCACCGGCGAGGAAGGTCGAGTACGTCGACACGCCCGAGGCGCCCTGGGCGCCCTTGATGATGGCGGTGCCGTCCTCGAGCAGGTGCAGGTCGTCGATCGTGGAGTTGCCCGTGATGTTAAAGATCACGTGCAGGCCGCGGGAGTCGACGCCCACAATGAGGCAGGTGACGATCTCTTTGATGATCTCGCCAAAAGCCAGGGTCACGATAGCCAGATAGTCGCCGCTCAGGCGCAGGACCGGGATGCCGATCAAGAAGCCCAGGATGGCGGCAGCGATGGCGCCGACCACGATGCTGATGATAAGGCGCACCGGGTCGGAGGGAACGGCGCTCTCAAGGGCGACCGCGGTGACGATGCCCGTGTAGGCGCCGACGCTCATAAAGCCCGCATGGCCCAGCGACAGATCGCCCGCGATGCCGACGACAAGGTTGAGGGAAATGGCCATGACGATGTAGGCCGTGATGGGAACCAACTGACCGGCGATCATGCGCGGAATCATGTGGTTCGACTGCATAAAGAACACGATGGCGAAGGCCACGATGCACATGGCGTACGTAACAAAGTCGTGACGCGTCTGCTTATCTTTAAGAAACTTCATACCGCTCACCTACACCTTCTCGGGGACGTACTTGCCCAAGAGTCCGGCAGGCTTGACGAGCAGGACGATGATCAAAACACCAAAGACGATGGAGTTGGCAAGGCTCGTGGAAATGTAGGCCTGCGCCATCGCCTCGATGATGCCGATGAGAATGCCGCCGACAAAGGCGCCGGGGATGGAACCGATGCCACCGAAGACGGCGGCGTCGAAGGCCTTGATGCCAGGCATGGCGCCCGTCGTAGGCTGCAGCACCGGCGAGTAGGAGCACAGCAGCACGCCGGCGATGGCGGCAAGGGCAGAGCCTATGGCAAACGTCATCGAGATGGTGCGGTTGACGTTGATGCCCATGAGCTGAGCGGCGGCCTTGTCCTCGGACACGGCACGCATGGCTTTGCCCATCTTGGTCTTTCCTGTAAAGAACATCAGGCCGGCCATGATAACCAGGCAGGCGACGATGGTGACGAGCGAGACGGCGCTTACGTTGAACTTGGCCAAGAACTCCGGCACCTGGAAGGTGACGAGCGAAGTGAAGTTCTTGGGCGTGGCGCCCCACAGAAGCTGCGCGGCGTTCTGCAGGAAGTAAGACACGCCGATAGCCGTGATCAGAACGGCCAGCGGGCCCGCCTGACGCAGCGGCTTATAGGCCAGACCCTCGATGAGAACACCGAGAACGGTACAGACCACACAAGAGAGAACTACAGATGCCCAGCCCGGGAGGCCGAGATACGACGTGGCGCAGAACGAGACATAGGCACCGACCATGATGACATCGCCGTGAGCGAAGTTGAGCATCTTGGCGATACCGTAGACCATGGTGTAGCCCAACGCGATGATGGCGTAGACGCTGCCCATGGACAGGCCGTTGACCAGGTATTGGATAAAGACCGTCATGTTCCACATCCCCCTTTCGAATAGGTTTCCAGTTAATGTATGAAACAGGGACGTTACATCGTCCCTAGATACCAAGCAAGCAGGGAAGGCCAAAACCTCCCCTGCTTGGGATCAAAACCGCTCTATGTAAGGCGGCCTATTAGGCCTGTACGTACTTGCCATCGGTGATGACGTACGCCGTGGGCTCCTTCTGAACCTGGCCCTTATCGTTCCAGGTGAGCTTGCCGGTCAGACCGTCAACGGTAATCTTGAGCATAGCCTTGGACAGCTTCTCGGCGGCCTCGGTCGGATCGGCGTCGACTCCAAGACCGGCCTCCCTGACGGCCTCGGCCACCGCGTGCACGCCGTCGTAGGCGTCGGCGGCAAACTGGTCGGGGGTATCGCCGTACTTATCCTTGTAAGCGTTGACGAAGTCGGCGTTCTTCTCGTCGTCGGCAGAGAACGGGGTCATGAGCAGCAGACCCTCGGCAAGAGAGGTATCGAAGCCCTCAACGCCCAGGATGCCGTCCATGCCGTCGCAGCCCATCATCTTGACGTCGTAGCCCATGTCCTTGGCGTTCTTGAGCAAAACGGACGCCGGCGTGTAGTAGATCGGCGCAAAGATCATGGTGGCGCCGGCCTGCTTGGCCTTGGTCAGCTGGTTGGTAAAGCTCGTGGCGGAGTCGTCCTTAAAGGTCTCCTCGTCGACAATCTCGAGCTTGGACTCAGCGGCCTGGGCCTTAAAGGAATCTGCGATGCCCGAAGAATAGGCGTCGCCGGAGTTATAGAACAGCACGAACTTCTCGTCCGCATACTTCTGCGCCAGGAACTTGGCAGCGTTGACACCCTGGTTGGGGTCGGTGAAGCAAACCTGGAAGACGCAATCCTTGCCGTCGGTGACGTCCTCGGAGGACGCGGACGGGGTGATCATGAACGTCTTGGGGTCGTTACCACACTCTGCGGCAACGGCAACCGACGCACCCGTGGTGGTCGGACCGACGAGGGCCTGCATGCCCCAGTCGAGCAGGGTGTTGAAGGCGTTGACGGCCTTCTCGCCATCGGCCTGGTCATCCTCGGCCTTGCTGGCAAGCGGCAGCTCCTTGGTCGAGAAATCCTTGCAGCCGAGCTCGACACCCTGGGTAACGGACTTGCCGTAGGACGCGTTGGCGCCGGTCAGCGGGCCGATGGTGCCGATCTTAAACGAAGCGTCGCTCGAAGCGGAACCGCTGTCGCCGCCGTTGGAGGAGCAGCCAGCTAGAATGGACATCGCCCCCAGACCTGCTGCGCTCGCGATAACGCTCCTGCGATTCATAACAGGGTTCAATGACTTACCGGTGAGGCTCGACATGCGGCTCTCCTCTCAAATCTCGTCGGGTTTCGGTTGCCCGACAGGCCATCCTTCGCCGTGTTCGGCGTTCGCAAAATAGTAGACGCTTTAGTTGAGAAAAGTGGCGATTATTTCAACTTTTCTTTTGCTTTGTCCATTTATCCATATTTATGCGTATTTCTATCGGTTTATGCAGTTTAGCCACTTTATTATGTGAAAGTAATGTTTCTGTTCTGTTACAAGCGCCCTTGCCCTGAATAAAACGGCCTCACCGGTAGCGCTTTATGCGCACTTAGGCGGCGATGTACTTGCCATCCTGAATCACATAGGCTGTCCATGCCGTCGACACCCATTAGTGTCATGTCGTAGCTCATGTCCTTGGCGTTCTTGAGCAAAACGGACGCTGGGGTGTAATAGATCGGGGCAAAAATAAGCGTGGCTCCAACAAGGAAACTCCTGCGGTTAAGTACGTTGTTGATGCTAAACATGGTGTCCCCCTTTTTCGCTGGCCGCAGCGCGGCCGTCTTGCGGTACGGGGCAAACCTTATGGCGCAAACGTTGACAGTTTGTTACGGAGTTCCGTTTGTAGCGAGCATGTTTCCAATGTTTCCGCAGCGTTTCGGGGGTGCCGTTTTGTGCGACTCCTGTTGCCTGGCGAGCACGCGCCCTCGGTTCACGCTAGAATGCACTCAACCTTTAAGCGGTTAATCCATCCATAAGATGCACGAAGGAGCTATCTATGAGCGAACCCCTGCGCACCGTGAACGTCGGTCTGATCGGTCTGGGAACCGTCGGCGGCGGCGTGGCCCGTCTGATCAACAGCCACCACGATGAGTACCTGGCAGCCTACGGCATCGACCTTAAGCTGACCCGCGCCTGCGCGCTTGCTTGGGAGCAGGCCGAGGCGGCAGGCATTGAGCGCGAGGCCTTTACGAGTGACTGGCACGATGTCGTCAGCGACCCCGCCGTCGACATCGTCGTCGAGCTGATCGGCGGTGAGCATCCCGCAACCGAGATCTTCACCACTGCCTTCGAGAACGGCAAGCATGTCGTCTCTGCCAACAAGGCCCTGCTGGGCCGTCATGTCGAGACGCTCGCCGAGAAGGCGCGCGCGTGCGGCGTGCAGATTAAGTGCGAGGCCAGCTGCGGCGGCGGCATCCCCATCGTGAGCACGCTCGAGCACGACCTGGTGGGCAACAAGATCCTGACCATCGCCGGCATTCTCAACGGTACCACCAACTATATCCTGTCGCGCATGGACGCCGAGGGCGCCGATTACGCCGACGTGCTTGCCGACGCACAGGCCAAGGGCTATGCCGAGGCCGACCCGTCCGCCGACGTCGACGGCTTCGATGCCGCCAGCAAGACGGCCATCCTCGCCTCCATCGGCTTTGGCACCCGCGTTACCACCGACGATGTGTACCAGCAGGGTATCCGTACCATCGGTGCCGAGGACATCGCCCAAGCCCGCGAGCTCGGCTACACCATTAAGCTGCTCGGTATCGCCCGCAACACCGACACCGGTGTCGACGTCCGTGTGCATCCCACGCTGATTCCCGCCGACCATATGCTTGCCAAGGTCAACGGCGCCATGAACGCTGTCTACGTGGTAGGCGACGCCGTAGGCGAGACCATGTTCTACGGTGCCGGCGCAGGCTCCTTCCCCACCGCGAGCGCCGTCGTGGGCGATATCCTGTCGCTCTCCGAGCAGATCAGCCGCGGCGTGGCTCCGCTGCCCGAGATTGAGCCCTATGGCCACAACCTCGCCTTTAAGCCCATGGACGAGCTCCAGACCAAGTACTATGTGCGCCTGAAGGTCGCCGACCGCGTGGGTGCCCTGTCCGAGACGGTCAACATCTTTGCCAAGCACAACATCTCGATCTCGCTCATCAACCAGGTCGAAGACGGCAAGTCGGGCGTCAGCGATGCCTGTTCGGTCATCTTCCTGACGCACCGCGCGCTCGAGAAGGACGTCCAGGCTGCCGCTGCCGAGCTTGCCAGCGTCGACTGCGTGGCCGAGGTCGCCAACGTCCTGCGCATCGAGGACGTTGAGGCTTGGACCGAAGGCGTCATGGCGAACTAGTTCGGTTTACACCCCACAACGCATTTGCTCGAAGGGCTCCCGTCCGATGTGGGATGGGAGCCTTTTTGTCTCCTGCCCTAAGCACAACGACAGGGCACATTTGCGCGAGCCGCTCATCGGTAACGCGGGCTACCGTTCACCGATATGCAAACACGGCCGATTCCGGTTACGGCTACGCTGTGCTGCGAATGTCCGCCCGCGATGAGAGGAAATACCATGTTGCTCGAGGGCAAGAAAGCAATCATCACCGGAGGCACGCGCGGTATCGGCTATGCCATCGCCTGCCGTTTTATCGAGGAGGGCGCCTCCGTCACTGTCTTTGGCTCGCGTCAAGAGACCGCCGATGCGGCCGTTGAGAAGCTGACAGCCGCCTATCCCGACGCCAAGGTCTGGGGCCGCTCCTGCGACCTCACCTCACTCGAAGCCGTGACCGAGGCCTTTACCCAGGCTGCATCCGACATGGGCGGCTTGGACACGGTCGTCAACAATGCCGGTATCTCCCAGCGTTCACCCCTCTTGGACTACACGGCCGAGGAGTTCGCAAAGGTCATGGACCTTAACGTCGTCGCCGTCTTTAATGGCCACCAGGCTGCCGCCAAGATCATGACCGAGGCCGGCCACGGCGGCACCATCACTACCACAAGCTCGATGGTCGCCAAGTACGGCCAGCCCTCCGGCGTCGGTTACCCCACGTCCAAGTTTGCCGTCAACGGTATGGTCCAGTCGCTCTCGCGCGAGCTCGCCCCCGTGGGCATTCGCGTCAATGCCGTTGCACCCGGCGTAACCAAAACCGATATGGTCGCTAACCTGCCCGAAGAGGTTATTAAGCCCATCATCGCCACCATTCCGCTGGGTCGCATGGGCGAGCCCGAGGATGTCGCCAACGCCTTTGTTTTCCTGGCGAGCGACATGTCCTCCTACGTCACGGGCGCCGTGCTCCCCGTCGACGGAGCCGCCCGCTCTTAAGGGACCACAAGCCTCAGCTCCCAGCCTCAACATAGTCCAACAAAGAAGGCGCGCCGTCTGCATCAACTGCAGGCAGCGCGCCTTCTTCTGTTTGAAAGGGAAGCTGTGTCCCGCAGTCCCGACTCAGACCGGGACGCAGCTTCCCTCAGGGCCATGTTTCGGAAAGAGCGCCCCGTCTTGAACGCCGATTCTGGGATACCGTTTCCGCAACGGGTCTCTCGCGGAAACTGCATCCCACTCTGAGCGCCCATTCCGGGACACAGTTTCCCAACGGCCCCCGTTTCGGAAACCACATCCCGTTCCGAGCCTTCAAAGCGGGACGCGGCTTCCCCGAGAGAGTATCGACTACTTGCCGTCGTCGTCCTCGGCTTCTTCTCTTGCATAGAGCTCCAACATGCGGCGGCGGTATTCGCGCACGGCGAGCTTGGCGCGCTCCAGGCGGCGACGCTCGCGCGGGGTCAGCTCGGACGGGTCGACCTCATCACCATAGGTCTTATCGGCAAGAAGATGCGCCGCGTCCACGATGCGGGCATCGATGTGGCCGCTCGCCGCCTCGGCGGAAAGACGCTCGGCAATCGTATCGAGCGTAGGCAAGCCCTCGAATACGCGACCATGGCCATGCGAAGTCAGCAGCTCGTGCTCACGTGCGAGCAGGCTCGCCAAATCGTGATGGGCGCGCAGGATGTCGAGCGCATCGGATGGATGCTCGGCAACTTCTGCCACGGCGGCGACCGGCGCGGCGTCGACCACGCGGTAGAAGAGCTGCGCGAGCAACGGCATCAAGAACACCGTGATGGCACCGGCAGCAACCATGACCGACGCAATATCTTGCGACAGCGCGCCCGCGTTGACGGCAACGCTTGTCACGGCAACGATGATCGGCAGGGCCGTGGTGCAGTACAGGGCCACGGTAATGCGACCATACGCCGACACATCGCGCGTCGCAGGACAAATGCTCATAGAAATAAGAATGGGCACGGCACGAATAATCAACAACGCCACGATAAAGCCCACGAGCAGACCCGGGCGCGACGCCACGGCCGTCAGATCGATCTTTGCGCCCGATACGGTAAAGAATACCGGAATCAAAAAGCCGTAGGCCAGGCCATCGAGCTTGGTCTCGAGCGTATGGTTGCCCTCGGGGATGATATAGCGCAAGACAAAGCCGGCGGCAAAAGAACCCAACACGATGTCGAGATCAAAGACGGCCGAGAACGCCACGAGTGTGACCAGGATGAGCACCGTCAGGCGCACGAAGGTCTGCGACGTGGTATCGGCGCGTTCCTCGACAAACGCAAAGAAGCGGCTGCCGACACGCTTGGAGCGGCTTGGGACCACAGCCAGCAACACGCAAACCACCGCAAACAAGCCAAGGATTACGAGCGTTTGGATGCCAGTGCGGGCAGACAGCAGCACCGACATGGCGAGCACAGGGCCGAGCTCACCCCAGGTGCCATACGCGAGAATCGAGTCGCCCACACGCGTGCCAGTGAGCGAGCGCTCACGCATGATGGGCACGAGCGTGCCGAGCGCCGTCGAAGTGAGGGCAAGCGTCACGGCGATACCGTCGAAATGACTGACCGAGAACCACGGGGTAAAGCGCACGGCAAGCCAGGCGATACCAAACGTGACGGCCCACGTCGCCAAGCCGTAGCGCCCCTCGACGCCCGTGATGCTCTTGGGGTCGATCTCAAAGCCGGCAAGCAGGAACAAAAAGGCCAGGCCCAGCTCGGACACAAGCGAGACCTCAGCATCTACATGGATGACGCCGAGCATATGGGGTCCCAGCACCGCGCCGAGCACGAGCAAAAAGACCGTCTCGGGAACAGGTTTTCCGGGAATCGCTGAGGCGATAAAAGGACTCGCAAAGGCCACGAGTGCGATGATGGCGAGCGAAACGAATGCCATGTGATGCCTTTCTCTTGTTTGCGCTTCACTGTAGCACCCTCGCCGTCCTCAACGCGCCGCGAGCTGTCGTATCATAGTGAGGTTTACAAACATGTGGCTCAAGGCGACCGCGAGGCTTGCCCCGTAAACCGACCGCTGCCGCATACCGTACCGTACGCCCAACCGATCAGGAAGGCAGGAACCAATGGTCTCTCGTATCTACGTGGAGAAGAAACCCGGGTTCGACGTCGAGGCTCAGCAGCTCAAGGGCGAGCTGACCGAAATTCTCGGCATCAAGGGCATCGAGGCCCTGAGGATCATCAACCGCTACGACGTCGAGGGCATCGACGAGGAGCTTTTCCGCTCCTGCGTGCCGACCGTCTTTAGCGAGCCCCAGGTCGATGTGACCTACGACGAGCTCCCCGCAAGCGATGGCGCCGTCTTTGCCGTCGAATTCCTGCCTGGCCAGTTTGACCAGCGCGCCGACTCCGCCAGCGAGTGCGTGCAGCTCATCAGCCAGGGCGAGCGCCCCGCCGTGCGCTCCGCCAAGGTCTATATGATCTCGGGCGCTCTGGACGAAGCCGCCATCGATGCCATCAAGCACTACGTGGTGAACCCCGTCGAGGCGCGCATCGCCTCGCTCGACCTGCCCGAGACGCTGTACATGGAGACCCCCGAGCCCCAGCCCGTCGAGGTGCTCGACGGCTTCCGCGAGCTCGACGAGGCCGGCCTTGCCGCCTTTATCGCCGATCGCGGCCTTGCCATGGACGAGGCGGACATCGCCTTCTGCCAGCAGTACTTCCGCGATGAGGACCGCGACCCCACCATCACCGAGATCCGCGTGATCGACACCTACTGGTCCGATCACTGCCGCCACACCACCTTCGGCACCGTCCTGGACGACGTGACGATCGACGACGCCGTGGTGCAGCAAGCCTTCGACCGCTACATGGAGATGCGCCACGAACTCGGCCGCGACGCCAAGCCCGTCTGCCTCATGGACATGGGCACCATCGGCGCCAAGTATCTTAAGAAGACCGGCATCATGACCGATGTCGATGAGTCCGAGGAGATCAACGCCTGCACCGTCAAGGTGAAGGTCGATGTCGACGGCGAGGACCAGGACTGGCTGTTCCTGTTTAAGAACGAGACCCACAACCACCCGACCGAGATCGAGCCCTTCGGCGGTGCCGCCACCTGCGTGGGCGGCGCTATCCGCGACCCGCTCTCGGGCCGCAGCTATGTGTACCAGGCCATGCGCGTCACCGGCGCCGGCGACCCCACCGTCCCGGTTTCCGAGACGCTCGAGGGCAAGCTGCCGCAGCGCAAGCTCGTGACCACTGCCGCCGCCGGCTACTCCAGCTACGGCAACCAGATCGGCCTTGCCACCGGTCAGGTCAACGAACTCTATCACCCCGGTTACGTGGCCAAGCGCATGGAGGTCGGCGCCGTCGTGGGCGCTACCCCGGCAAACCACGTTCGTCGCGAGTGCCCCGCCCCCACCGACAAGATCATCCTGCTGGGCGGCCGCACCGGCCGCGATGGCATCGGTGGCGCCACCGGCTCCTCCAAGACCCAGAACACCGAGTCCATCGAGACCTCGGGTGCCGAGGTCCAGAAGGGCAACGCCCCTGTCGAGCGCAAGCTGCAGCGTCTGTTCCGCCGCGGCGACGCCTGCCGTCTGATCAAGCGCTGCAACGACTTTGGCGCCGGCGGCGTCTCGGTCGCCGTGGGCGAGCTTGCCGACGGCCTGTATGTCGACCTGGACACCGTGACCAAGAAGTACGACGGCCTGGACGGCACCGAGCTCGCTATCTCTGAGTCCCAGGAGCGCATGGCCTGCGCCGTCGCCGACGGTGACGTCGAGGAGTTCATGGGCTACGCCGCCGAGGAGAACCTGGAGGCGACCGTTATCGCCGAGGTTACCGCTGAGCCGCGCATGCGCATGGCCTGGAACGGCGTCGCCATCGTCGACCTGTCCCGCGAGTTCCTCAACTCCAACGGCGCACCCAAGCACCAGGTCGCCCACGTGTGCGCCCGCAGCGTGTGGCAGCCCAGCTGGGCCGGCACCACGCTCGCCGAGCGCATGACCTCGCTCGTCACCGACCTCAACGTCGCTTCCAACAAGGGCCTTTCCGAGCGCTTCGACTCCACCATCGGCGCCGCGACCGTGCTCATGCCCTTTGGCGGCAAGACGCAGCTCACCCCCAGCTCGGCCATGGTCGCCAAGTTCCCCGTGGACGGCGAGACCACCACGGCGAGTGCCATGGCATGGGGCTTCAACCCCTATCTGATGGAGGCCGACCAGTTTGCGGGCGCCTACCTGTCCGTGGTCGAGTCCATTGCCAAGCTCGTTGCCGCCGGCTTTGAGCACAAGCGCGCCTATCTCTCCTTCCAGGAGTACTTCGAGCGTCTGCGCACCGAGGCCGAGCGCTGGGGCAAGCCCACGGCAGCCGTCTTGGGCGCCCTCATGGCCCAAGTCGACCTGGGTGCCGGCGCCATCGGTGGCAAGGATTCCATGAGCGGCTCGTTTGAGGACGAGACCGGCGAGCTCAACGTTCCGCCGACCCTGATCAGCTTCGCTGTCGCCGTGGGCAAGGCCGCCCGCGCCGTCTCGCCCGAGTTCAAGGGCCTCACGCACCGCGTCGTCCGCATCGCCCCCGCCACCTATGGCGAGGACTACCGCCCCGACGCTCAGCAGCTGCTCGCGGCGTTTGACGCCGTCGAGGCGCTCACTGCTACCGGCAACGCCCTGGCCATCTCCACGCCCGGCTACGGCTGCGGCGCCGAGAGCCTCTTTAAGATGTGCGTCGGTAACCAGATCGGTATCGAGCTTGCCGAGGATGTAGACGTAGAGAGCCTCTTCACCCCGCTCTACGGCAGCTTTATCGTCGAGCTCGCCGAGGACGCCGAGCTGCCCGAGGTCGCCGACGGCGTTGTCGTCGAGCCCCTGGGTACCACCGTCGAGGGCTATGTCATCGACACCGGCTCCGAGGTCATCGAGCTCGCCAAGCTCCAGGAGGCCTGGGAGAGCGGCATCGAGGGCGTCTTCGCCTACCGCAGCGCCGGCGAGACCCCCGAGGTCGAGACCATCGACTTCCGCGCCAAGGATATCCACGTGTACGGCGGCGCCAAGATCGCCCGCCCGCGCGTGATCATCCCCGTGTTCCCCGGTAACAACTGCGAGTACGACAGCGCCCGCGCCTTCCGTGCCGCCGGTGCCGAGGCCGACACCTTCGTGATCAACAACCTCACGCCCGAGGCCGTCGCCGAGAGCACCCACGAGCTCGCCCGCCGTATTCGCCAGAGCCAGATCGTCATGATCCCCGGCGGCTTCTCGGGCGGCGACGAGCCCGATGGCTCCGCCAAGTTCATCACGGCGTTCTTCCGCGCTCCCGAGGTCACCGAGGCAGTCCGCGACCTGCTCAAGGCCCGCGATGGCCTGATGCTGGGCATCTGCAACGGCTTCCAGGCCCTGATCAAGCTCGGTCTGGTGCCCTACGGCGACATCGTCGATGCCACGCCCGATGCGCCCACGTTGACGTTCAACACCATCGGTCGCCATCAGAGCCGCCTGGTGCGCACCCGCATCTCGTCCAACCTGTCCCCGTGGCTGTCGCAGTGCAGCCTGGACGACCCCTACACCGTCGCCATCAGCCACGGCGAGGGCCGCTTTGTCGCCAATGACGAAGTGCTCGCCCAGCTGATCGCCAACGGCCAGGTCGCCACGCAGTACGTGGGCGAGGACGGCAAGCCCAGCATGGATCTCTCCGTCAACCCCAACGGCTCCGCACTCGCCATCGAGGGCATCACGAGCCCCGACGGCCGCGTCCTGGGCAAGATGGGTCATGCCGAGCGCCGCGGCGACAACCTGTACCGCAACGTGCCCGAGCATGTCCCCGGCGATAAGTTCATGCCGATCTTTGAGAGCGGCGTGGCCTACTTCGCCTAAACCTTTCCCATCGGGTACAATCCCTTCGGGTAACAACACCCGCCACCGACACATCCGGTGGCGGGTTCTTTTTTTGCTTCGCGCATGTAGGAAGGACATCATGGAAAGCCGCAAGCCGTATCTCGCCACCCTGCCCGGACTCATCCTGGGCTGTCTTGTTTGCTGTGCACTCTGGGGATCGGCCTTTCCCTGCATCAAGATCGGCTACGCACTCTTTGGTATCCCGGCGCACGATAGCGCTTCGCAGCTGCTCTTTGCAGGTTTACGCTTTACGCTTGCCGGCGTCCTGGTTATCGTTGGGATGAGCGCGGCCCAACGCCGCCCCCTCGTACCGCAAGCGCGCGACATCAAGCCCATCTTTGTCTTGTCGCTCTTCCAGACTATCGGGCAGTACTTCTTTTTCTACCTGGGACTCTCGCGCGCCAGTGCCATGTCGAGCTCCATCATCGAGGCCAGCGCCAACTTCCTCGCAATCCTCTTTGCCGCCCTGGCATTTCGCACCGAGAAGCTCAATACGGCCAAGGTGCTTGGCTGCGTGTTGGGCTTTGCCGGCGTCGCGCTTGTCAACCTTTCGGGCGCAGATGGCACCTTTGGCTTCACGCTCGATGGCGAGGGCTTTATCCTAGCCTCCACTGTCGCGGGCGCTCTTTCGACCTGCCTGATCGGCATCTTCTCGCGCAAGCACGACGGTGTTTTGCTTGCCGGCTGGCAGTTTTTAGTCGGCGGCCTGGTCCTCACCGCCATCGGCTTTTTGATGGGCGGCACATTGTCCCCCACCGAAGTCGCCCCCGCCATCGCGCTCATCATCTACATGGCGCTTATCTCCGCCGTCGCGTACTCGCTGTGGTCCCACCTGCTCGCCGTCAACCCCGTCAGCCGCGTGTCGGTCTTTGGCTTTATGAACCCGGTCTTTGGCGTGCTGTTGAGCGCGCTGCCGCTCGGCGAGGGCGCTGGCACGAGCCCCGTTACCGTCATCGTTGCCCTGTTGTTGGTCTGCGGCGGCATCATCATCGTCAACAAACCCAAAAAAGCCTAGCGAGCTCACCTTTTTAGGGAGGGCGTTTGCACACTTTAGCTTAATGGAATACATCGATGAGCTGAGGGCCGCCACGCACGCAAGCGTGCGACCCTTTTCCTAGCGTATCTGGATGCCGGCTTTCTTTTTCTCGGCCTTGACGCGGTAGAGCTCCGCATCGGCAGCGCGAAGTAAGTCTTGCCAGGTATCAACACTATCGCCGACCCGCGCGCAACCGATGGACATCCGCAATGCATACGGCACCTCGGCATGCGCGAGCTCGTCGTTGATTGTCGCGCACAGATGCATGATATCCTGTTCCGCCGCTGCCTTTTGGAGCACCACGAACTCATCGCCACCATAACGCGCGATAAAGCCACCAGACGCCGAGCAGACCTCTTTGAGCGCAGCGGATATTACCTGAAGAGCATGGTCGCCCTCCACATGTCCATAGCGATCGTTAATCTGCTTAAAGCCGTCAGCGTCCATCATAAGCAGATATACATCTTCGGCCTGATCCACATTTGAAAAGAGCGACAGCATATAGGTCTCAAAACGGTTGCGGTTGTTGAGTCCAGTCAACGGGTCAGTCGAGATCAGTTGCTCCTGGCAGATGATATAGAGCAGCAACATGCTAATCATTATGCCGACACAAAGGCCAGGCACCGAGTATACGATCTGAAAGGTACCGCCCACCAGAGCGGGAACCGCAAAAAAGGCGAGGGTGCGATAAATGGCCTTCGTCTGCAGGCTCTCGACCCTGCGAGATTGCACAAACGCATGCAGGGATGTATGTATAACGTAACAGTAGCTGACGATGGGCTGGATCATATAAGCAAAGCCGCGACGATACACGCCCTGCAAATCGATATAGAACAGGGCATGCGTCCAGTAGCTGGTAAACGCCAGCACGACCACCAGAGCCGTAGGCAACGCTACAAGCACCACCCTATAGCGCGAGGTCAAAAGGCGAGAACCCTGCACCGTCTCAGAATAGATAAACCAAATGAGACACGCGACGGCAAAGAGCGAAAACGAAACCGCGTTGGAAATCCAGTTGGCAGCAATGCCCAACGTGCCGCTCGCACCGTCCGAAAGCGTCCAGATCATATCGAATAATATGTACGCGGCAGAGGTGTAGCCAAGCATGCTAAACAAGAGTTGCTGGGTACTCGAGAACAAGGAGCGACGACTTCGCGCGGCAAGCCCGATAAGAACAATCATGCATAGCAGGAATATCTCGATCTTGAGTGCCTTTACCACTAGACGCCCTCCCTTCAATATCCAAGTGGCCAGAATCGCCCAATTCGAATCTGGGCAACAAACACCCCCTACTCCGCAGGGGTAAGGGGAATAATAGCAGAGCGACCGAACGTCACTGCAAGACAGCTCTCGTTCGGGCGCTCAAACGGCGCGAGTTGCACGCCGGAATCATTGATGGGTATCGATTGCTACTCGCCATCGATGTCGGTCGCGACAGCCTCTTCGATGGCCTCGACACCGGCAGGCGACAGGTCTTCCTTGCTCTGGCAGAACTTCTTATCGACCCAGCCGGTCAGAATCGGGGCCATGATTGCCGTGATGATGACGGCAGTGGCGATCTGCGCATACGCGGTGGGCGCAAGCTCGGCATAGCGCGGAGCGACCTCGGCGAGGGCGACCGGCGTGGTCATGGCCGTGCCGGCAATGGTGGAACATGCCACAGCCGCCTTACCATTGCCGCCACACAGGCGCTCGAAGGCAAAGGTAATGGGACCGACGATAAAGAGCGTGATGAGGCCCAGCAGGATGCCCGAAATGCCACCGGCGATGAAGCTCGAAAGGCTCATGGACGCACCGAGCTGAAAACCAATTACAGCGATCGCGGGATTGGCGCCGGGAACCAGCAGGTTCTTGATAAACGGGAACAAGTTGCCCAGGACCATGCCGATAACAAGCGGCAGGATGGATCCGATGATGGTGCCGACGGGGATGTTGGCGAGACCCGAAACACCAAGGATGATCATCGTGACGGCGGGGCCGGCCGTAAAGAACAGGATACCGACAGCGCCCTGCTCGGACTCATCGCCGAACTCGCCCATGATGCCCGTATAGAGCGCCATGTTGCAAAACGTAATGCCGCCGATGATGGAAACCGAGCTCAGGCCTAAAAAGTTATCGTTAAAGAAGTACGCGACGCCCAGACCCAGCGCGGCTGCCACTACAAGCTTAGGAATCAGCACGACGATGCCGGTCTTGATGGCGCCCGGCGTGGACTTAAAGCTGATGCCGGCGCCCACAAACAGCAGGATCGCGGCGACGATGGTATTGGAGCCACCGCGGCAGGCAGCCGTAAAGAAGCCGCCGATCTCAAAAACCTGCGGGCAGAAGGTGTTGAGCAAAAGACCGACGATCATGGGATAGATCATGATGTCGCCCGGGATGCGCGGGACCTTGAATTTCTTTTGCTCGTTGGCGGTTGCTTCCTGTGCCATGAAACCCCCATTTCCGCTGACGGGGTACAAAAGCCCACGTCACGCTTTGCTACAGTAAAGTTTGACCATGGTACCAGAAGAAATAGACCAGCTCGGTGAAAAATTCTACAAGTTGGGATGGAACGAGATTCGGCGCCCGCGACGCCAGCCCTATATAAGGCTCAAGACAATATAGAGTACGATGCCCGAGACGCAGCACCACAGCATCGATTTTGTCTTGCCCGCCACGACCACGACGCCGGCGGCCGCAATCCAGGGAACCAAGGCAGGCCAGAGTCCCGCGTCGAACGCGCCGGGGCTCACCAAGTCGTTGGCGACCAGCGCGGCAAAGGCAGCGGGCGGGATATAGCCCAGGGCCTCGGTAATGCGGGGCGACAGGGTCCGCCCGCGCAAGGCGAACGCCGGCGCGATGCGAAAGAACGCGATAGCAGCCCACGACGACAGCCACAGAACCAAGAACTCGTTAACGGGCATCGCGGGCACCTCTTCCGTCAAATACTGCATCGCACGCCAACGCAATGGCAATGCCGGCCACGACGCTTGCCGGCACGGCAATATTCACGAGGCCCAAGAACTTGCATACGGCGACGGACACCGCGCTCGAAACCGCCGCGACGACGTTGCCGCGCGACAGCCGCTGCGAAAAGAGCAGGCAGATAAAGAGCGAGGTGCAGACAAAGGCTGCAACGGCGGTGGGAACATCGACAACGGCGCCGACGATGGCGCCCATCGTACACGAAACGCCCCATGTTGCGATGAGGATCACGTTGAGCACAAAGGACTCGCGCGGGCCCCAATCCTCCCCTTCAACCAACTTGGCAAGCGAGATGCCATATGCCTCCTCGGTAAGTGTCGCGGCAACAGCCAGCGTCTGACGCTTCGAGGCACCCGTCAGATGCGGCGCGATCGATGCCGAGTAAAGCGCAAAACGCGAGGAGATGGCGGCAACGCTCGCGATAATCGAAGGTGCCGGTACGCCCGCCAGCCAAAGATTGCAGATCATAAACTGGCCGCTGCCCGTCACAAACGTACTGCTTAGAGCAAAGACCATCCAGGGCTCCATTCCCGTCTGCCCCATGATCATTCCGCACGGCGCGCCTATTGCAACATAGGTAAGCATCACTGGCCAGACGGTTCTAACGATTTTGAGCACCATACGTTTCTCATCCTGACAAGGTCTCCGAGCCGCATGTAGCGACACGGCAGAATCATCATCCGGCAGCAACCGAGTTCGCCTACAATTGCCACCGGATCGAAAGACACATCTTTTTAGGAAGTCATTATGACAGCTATCGATCGAGACCGGGCGCGCGCGGCCTTCAAAAGCTACACCGATGCCTACGACGCCACCAACCCACGCATCGCGCTCAAAATCGAGCATACGTACCACGTGGCCAAGGCATGCGATGCCGTAGCGCGCGAGCAGGGCTGGTCGTCAGAAGATATTGACCTGGCATGGCTTTGCGGCCTGCTACACGATATGGGCCGCTTTGAGCAGCTGCGACGCTGGGACACCTTTAAGGACGCCGAGAGCATGAGCCATGCGGCGCTGGGCATCGAGGTCCTCTTTGGCGAGAATCCCGCCGATGCACCCGCCGTAACGAGCATCCGCGACTTTATCGATGACCCGGCAGAAGATGAGCTCATCCGAGCGAGCATTGCCTATCACAGCGATTTCCGTCTACCCGCGCAGCTCGACGAGCGCACGCGGAGCTTCTGCGATATCGTGCGCGATGGCGACAAGATCGACATTATGCGCACCATCGCCGACAGCACTGTCGACACTATCCTCAAGGTGGACGAGAAGACGTTTCTCGGCAGCCGTTTCTCGTCGCCGACACTTGCCGCCTTTGACGAGCACCGCTGCGTCGCACGCGATGAACGCAACGAGCCCGCAGACTACCTGGTGGGACTCATCTGCTTTATGTTTGAGCTCGTCTATCCAGCAAGCCGCGCGCTGGCGCGCGAACAGGGCGATATCCACCGCCTGCTCGACGCGCCCTTTGGCATTACGCGGCCCTTTACCGACCCCGCCACGCAGGCAACCTGGAGCCGCCTAAAGGACGAGATGCGCGACTGGCTGGCGCGCGCCTAGCACTCAAGCTGGGCCAGCAGCTCCTCGACGACCTCGACGGCATCGCCGACAACCTTGTACTGGGCAGCACCAAAGATGGAGGCATCCGGGTCCTCGTTGATGGCGATAATGCACTCCGCCCCACCGATGCCGGCAAGATGCTGGATGGCGCCCGAAACACCGATACTCACGAGAAGCTTGGGTGAAACCGATACGCCCGTCTGGCCAATCTGATGGCGATACTCCAACCAGCCGGCCTCCACGACAGGTCGCGTGCAGCCAAGCTCGGCTCCCAGAGCCTCGGCGAGCCTTCGCATCAGGGGCAGATTCTTCTTGGAGCCAATGCCGCGGCCCACCACGACCAGGCGCTCGGCATCGGCAATCGAAGTCTGCTGTCCCCACTCCTCGGCGGGAATCGAGATCTCGACACGAGCCTTAGCATCATCCGCAAGCGATATCTGGGTGATCGTGCCAGAGCGGTCGTAGTCAAAGTCGGGCGCCTTAAAGATGCCGGGACGAACCGTTGCCATCTGGGGACGATGATTGGGGCAGACGATGGTGGCCATCAGGTTGCCGCCAAACGCCGGACGCGTCTGTTGCAGCAGTCCCGTCTCCGTATCCATCGAAAGTACGGTGCAGTCAGCCGTAAGGCCCGTCTGCAAACGCACGGCAACGCCGGGTGCCAGTTCGCGGCCAAAAGCGGTCGCGCCGTATAGGATGGCCTCGGGTTTGCGTTCGGCTACCAAATCGCAGATCAAGCGGGCGTAGACCTCCGCATCGTTTTGGCGCAGGCGCTCGTCGCGACAGGCCAGGACTTCGTCGGCGCCCGCGCAAACCAGATGCTCCAGGTCACCGAGAGAACCCTCGGGGCCCATACCGACCAGTGCCACTAGACGGCAGCCGCGAGCATCGGCAAGCTCGCGGCCCTTGCCCATAAGCTCATAGGCAACGGGAGTCACCGTATCGCGCTCGTCGGTCTGCACGAAGACCCAAATGTCTCGATATGCATCAAGGTCCACCGCACCAGCGGCCTCGCCACGCTCGATCGAGATAGCGTTGAGAGGGCAGGCGTCGACGCACCCACCGCATAGGATGCAGCCGTCGGTTACGCGGGCGCATCGGCTGGGTCGCTCGCCTTCCACTACGATGCCGCCCGAGGCACAGGCGCGAACGCAGCGACCGCAGCCGATACAGGCTTCGCTATCGATAATCAGTCCGCTCATCTATGCCATCCCCTCGATAATCTTGGCAAGCTTTGCCGCCTGCTCGGACGCCGTCCCCTCAACGACCTCGCACGTTTGGTCACGGTCGGGCACAAACGAGCGCACGACCTGCGTCGGTGATCCGGCAAGGCCACAACGCGAGGGATCGGCGTTCACGTCGGCGGCACTGACCACGCGCACGTCCGCCTCCTCCGCCGCGCGAATACCGGCAATACTCGGCATACGCAACTGGCCAATCTCCTTGGCAGTCGTCATCGCGCACGGCATCTCAAGGTACACCGTCTCCTCGCCGGCATCGCATCCGTGAACGAGCGCCAGCGAGCCACAGGTCGTAAAGCCCGCGCTTTGCACGCAGCTCACGTCGGTCACGCAGGGAATCTCAAAAGCACCGGCAAGCTCGGGTCCAATCTGGGCCGTATCGCCGTCCACCGCCATCTTGCCGCAGATGAGTAGGTCGAAGTCCTCGTCGAGCGCCTCGATACCGCACTTGAGGGCATAGGTGGTTGCCAGGGTATCGGCGCCTGCAAAAGCGCGATCGGTTAGCAGCAGCGCGTCATCGGCGCCTCGGGCGATGCAGTCGCGCAAGAGCGATTCAGTCGCGGGAATGCCCATCGACACCACCGTTACGCGCACGTCCATGCCAAAGCCGATAAAGTCGTCCTTCAGCGCCAGCGCGCATTCCAAAGCGCTCGCGTCAAAGGGATTAATAACCGCCTGCTTGCCATCGCGCACGATGGTATTGGTCTTGGGGTCCATCTTGACCTCGGTGCTGCCCGGCACCGTCTTGACGCACACCACCATATGGAAATCGCTCATCTTCACGCGCCCCCTTTCTGGATGAGCTCATCCAAGAGCTTCTCCGAAAACAGGTTACCGCGGCCCAGCTGCCCGGCAGGATCGAGCTGGAGCTTGAGCCGCGCCGACTCGACCATGGCCTCGTGACCGTACATCGTCTCCAAGAATCCCGCCTTGATCTTGCCGACGCCGTGTTCGGCCGAGACGGCGCCGCCCATGGCCGTGACCTCGGAAGCCCACTGGGCAAAGAGCTCTCCGCCGCGGCGGTAATCCTGCGCATCGCGCGGCAGAATGTTCACATGCAGATGGTTGTTACCGATGTGCCCCCAGGCGGCAGATTCAAGCCCACTTTCGGCCAACGTGCAGCGATAAAGGGCGATGACATCGGCCAAGCGTGCGTTGGGCACCGACATGTCCGAGCCCAGCTTGGTGATGGTGGGATCCGTGCGGCGACGCTCGTCGATGAGCATATTGACGCTCTCGGGCACCGCATGGCGGAAGAATCGCTGACACTCGCGATCGACCTCGGTGCGCGCGACCCATGTCGCATCGTCGCTGCCGCCCGCAAGCTCCAGTACCCACCCCAAGTGATACAGTTCCTCAGTCGCCTGGGCTTCGTCGTCGCAATCTAGCTCCACGTAGACACAGACCTTGGCGTCTTTGTCGAGCGCCGGCAGCGAGGCGAACGCGGTCGACTGCTCACGCTGACGACGCAGGATGTCCAGGGCGCCCGCATCGAAATATTCGATGGCAGCCGCGTGGGACAGGACGGGACGCACAGAATCGGTGAAGGACACGGCCTTGTCTTCGCTATCAAAGAAGCAGCTCACGCCCCAAACGACCGCAGGCGCCGCCTGCAGGGCAATCTCGAGCTCGGTGATGACGCCGAGTGTGCCACACGCACCGATAAACAGATCGATGGCATCCATATCGTCAGCAACGAAATAGCCCGAAGCATTTTTGGTCTTGGGCATGGTGTAGGCGGGAAGATCAAGCTCGAGCGCACGGCCTTCCGCCGTCACGAGTGACAGGTGGCGGCCCCGGGCAAAAACCACGCCGCGCTGAAGCTCGACCAGGTCGCCATCGGTCAGCGCGACATGAAGACCCGTGATGTGGGGACGCATGGGGCCGTAAGCGTAGCTACGGGCGCCGGAAGCGTTGCATGCCGCCATACCGCCCAAGCAGGCAGATGCCTCGGTGGGATCGGTGGGAAAGAACTGCTCGGGGGCATCCTGAAACTCCTCGTAAGCCTTAAGCGATGCCTGGTCCCAACCAGCGGTCGGCAGCACCTTCTTGCTCAGCTGCTTGCGCAGCTCCGAGAGCACAACGCCCGGCTCCACGCGCAGCAAAAATTGGCCTTGTTCATCGCGGCGAAGGCCCAAGTAGCGATTCATACGGGAAGTATTGAGGATATGCCCGCCGTGGGGCACGGCACCGGCGGCAAGGCCGGTTCGGGCGCCCTGAACCGTTACCGGGACACGCTCGGCATGGAGCTTTTCCAAAATGGCACGGACCTCGTCTTCCGTTGTCGGAAACGAGATGCTCGATGCTTCGCCCGATGCGCGAGATTCATCGCGGCCATACTCTTCGAACTCGTCGGTGAAGGGTTTGATGGTTGCAGACACGCGAACTCCCCCTTTAGCTAACTACAGTGTTTGCAGGGAGATGTTACCGCATCGTTTCGTCGACGTGTTCGAGACCGTCTCCATAATTGGCGATTTTTACGTTCGTACAATTCGGCGAGCGGCTTGATTTCCTCGGTAGACGATGCTTTTGACACATATGGCCCCGCCGTCGCCGACCGCGCGATTGTCGCTTGAAAAAAGTTGGAGTATTTTTTGCCGCCTTTTACCTGCGGAGACACCAATCCGTCAAGCATTTGGTCAGCAATTGGTCAAGTAGTGGCTGATACCGTCGGCATCGACAGCCAAAACCGACAGAAGTTTTGGCCCCAGAAGCAGGGAGGTTCCCATGGCATATTACTGGCCCCAGTACGGCATCGCCATCGAAGTCGACGACGATCCCCATCTCCTGCCTTTCGACGAAGAGGCATTCCCCGATACGACGGTCTACCACGTTACCACCGATGTGATCTGCGACCCCGAGTCGTTCTCGGCGCTCGCCCACCGCATCGCGCATATCCACGACATCGAGCTCCCTCCCGACTTCGACGAGCTTGTCTACTCACGCCGCCTGATGCTTCACATGCTCTTTGGAGCGAACCCGTCCACCTTTGCGCGCATCTATACCGCCAAGGATGCCGCATGAGCGCGAAGAAGCCACCCCACTTTGCAGGCCTGGGTCGTCGCAAGAAGCTCATCCTTGCCTGTTTGGCCATCGTCTGTGCCCTTGTCGCCGTAGGACTATACGCTTGGCAGTCGCAGCCCGTACCCGAGGCGGGCGCTTCGGTTACGACGGCCGAGGGCAAAACGCGTCAGGAAATCCAAGATGAGCTCGACGCCATCGTCCGCGACAACATGATGACGATTTCGGTCGCACCGGTCGCTCAGCTGCAGGAGGACGGCAAGCTGCGCGTCAACGTGCAAAACGTCCAAGACAATAAATTTCCCCAGCGATTCCGCGTCATCCAAAACGACGAGACCATGTACGAATCCGGTGTGGTCGAGACCGGCAAGACAATCGAAACGTGCCCCGCCGGCGACATCAAAGAAGGCGAGGCGTACATCGAGATCCAGGCACTCGATGCCAAGACCCTCGACAGCCACGGCAATCCGACACGTGTCAAGGTGCGGGTTGAGCAAGCCGAGAACTAGCTTTTCCGGCCGACGCGGCACCGCACGCAATTCACCAGCATTCGTCCAATCATCGCGGGGACGGCCCGCGGCGAATAGAAAGGAACGACCATGGACATCACCAGGAACATGAACGGAGCCAGAGCGCTCGTCGTGGGCGCAGGGCTCGCGCTCGCGCTCGCAATGGGCGCCGCCCCGACGCCAGCTATGGCAGCCGGGCGCGTTGGAACCACGAAAGTAATGGTCAGGACCGAGATCGACAACGTTGAGTTCAAAGTTCCGACGGTTATTCCCTTCGTCGCCAAGGCCGACGGCACGCTTCAGGGCCCCTCAGAAGACGCGACCACCATCGACAATCATTCGGCCTACGGCATCCATGTCACCAACATGAAGATCGACGCCATGAACACCTGGACCATTGCTGCCGACGCCAAAGCCGGAACCGCACAGAACTCCATCGACTTTAAGGTCGGCCCCGACGGCGCACTCCAGAACGCCAGCGCCGCAACGCAGGGGACGGGCCTCGATCTTTCCAAGAATGCAGCCTTCGACATGGGCTACCAGGGCATTGCCGGCGGCAAGGACAAAATTAAGCTCAAGACAAGCGGAAACGTCGCCCGCGTCACGCGCGACATCTTCCGCGTAACCGGCGAAGGCGATCAGGTTGCAACGATCACCTGGACGGTCGAGCCCGGTGCGCACACGGCATAAGGCCGTCGCCCTGGCCGCCGCCGTCAGCATCCTAGCGTTTGGGCCAGCCATGGCCTTTGCCCAGCAAGAACAGGCGCAGGCCGCCACGCAAGTGACGGTCGACCTCTCGGAGCTCGACCGCGGCGACCGCGAGGAACCGTTGGCGCAGACAGGCGACAGACGATGGCTCTTGGCAGCAGGCGCCACAGCAGCAGGCGCGGGAACCGCCGGCCTCGGTCTGCACATCAAACGCAGCCAGAAACAAAACACGGACAGGCCGCACTAAATTAGCTAAGGAGACCCCATGGCATCGAAGAACCTTTTGCCCGTCGTCGCACTCTGCGGCGCGCTCGCAACCGGAACGTCTGTCGCCGCTTGGGCGGCTCCCGTCATGGCAGACTCCTTACCAGCAGCCCTAAGTTCCGCACCAAATCCATCGAGCGCCATTGCGTGCAAGCGTTTTTCGATCGCACAGGCCGCAATCTCGACCTCGGGATGTCTTCGTCGTAATACGGACGGCTCGATAGTCGTGGATATCGATCGTTCGAACAAGGCAAACGGCTCCCGGGCGGGATGCGCCGTCTGCACGTGGCGCTCGGCTGTGCTCGATGCAGATGGCGATCCATGCAATTTAGAGCTGCGCATCGACATCGCTTCGGTCGATGACTCGGCGAACGGAGCGAAGGTCGCCTTCGACGGTACGTTTTTTGAGAAAGGAGGCGGTATATGTCTGGGCTGCGCCGCCGCGAATGCAGACGATGCGCAGCCCACCCTCTCATTCACGGCATCATTGCGGCTGACCAAAGCCGGCACCGATGCCATCGCGGCGGGAGAAGCGTCCCTGCTGTTCTACGCCGTCAGTACCAAAGACACAGACGCTCATTTCGAGAAGCCAGCCGGATCACTCAGCCTTACACGAGGGATAGAGGCAGGTCCTTTTGAAATCGATTCCCACGCGCAAAGCAGGCAACGCATTCTTGCCGACCCGGCGCTTCTCGAAATGGAGTGGAACGGATCCGGAGCTATCGGAATTCTCCCCTCCGCGTTTGACGCCAAGACGCTCCCCCCAAACGACGAACCCATCAACGCAACCATACAAGAAGAGAGCGCGGACAAAGAAGCAGGTGCGGGCGACACGCCGTCGCCGACAAACAGCGTCCCAGCTTCTCTCGAAGCACCGAATGAGCCCGCTGCCGATCCAAGCGATCCCGAGCTCGCGGACAGTCTGGGGCTTGCTGATCCTCAAGAGATCGATGAAGGTAACTGTTGCGTGCTTGCCGCACTCGACCACACAGAGGTCATCGACGCTGCGAACATCGAAGTTGCCGCCGCCAATCAGCCCGTCCGCAAGTCGGCTATCATCGCATTTCCTGAATCCATCGAAGTCGTCTTTTTGCCATCGGGCGAGGTCGTGGCCCCAACACTGCTCACCTTGTTGGGCGCCAAGAATACTCGAAACGAAATTAAAAAGGTCACGGTTGTCGACCCTGCAACCACCGCCAAGCTGCGTCTATACGCCGTTGCTCCAGACGGAGGCAAGACCTTGGAATTCGATGGTGACACACTCCTAGCCTGGCGACGTCTGGACATTATGCAAGACGTCTCGTATCAGATTGAACTCGAAGGGTTTGATCGTGCCCGCGATGCCAATATCATCGCCGCGGCTATTGAATCCCCGCAGCGGCTTATGACACTGCGCTTTGAATACTATCCCTATGTCCCGACAACCACCTGAGGCTTAAATGCTGCACATCATTCCTAACACCACTTATATAACGTATTAGATGAGTCGCGATGTGCCTCGCATTTCGTTCTGCTACGATTGCCACGTTGGCATCAATACAGGAGGGCTCATGCCGGGCTTGGGAACAATCATCAACGTTGTGCTTTTAGTTGCGGGCGGTCTTTTGGGATTAGCGGGCGGCCGCTTCATCACACCGCGCATCCAAGACACGCTCATGAAAGCATCGGGGCTGTGCGTCCTGTTTATCGGCCTTGGCGGCACCATGCAAAAGATGCTCCTTATCGATGGGAAGGCGCTAGCGACCACCGGCACCACCATGCTCATCGTCTCATTTGCGCTCGGTTCGCTCATCGGCGAGGCCGTCAACTTGGAAGCCGCCATCGAGAACCTTGGCGAATGGCTCAAGCGCAAGACCGGCAGTGAGGGCGATAACGAGTTCACCAACGCTTTTGTCTCGACTTCACTCACCGTGTGTATCGGCGCCATGGCAATTGTGGGATCGATCCAGGACGGCCTGCTCGGCGACTGGTCAACGCTTGCCCTCAAGGGCGCACTGGACTGCATCATCGTCTGCACCATGACGGCGTCGCTCGGACGCGGCTGCATCTTCTCGGCCCTGCCCGTAGCCGTGTTCCAGGGGACGATCACGTTGTTTGCCGGCGCGCTCTCCCCCATCATGACCACAACAGCCCTCAACAGCCTTTCGCTCGTAGGCTCCATGCTCATCTTCTGCGTCGGCGTCAACCTCATCCGTCCTCAGACCTTCCGCACGGCCAATATGCTTCCCTCCGTCGTCATCGCCGTCATCTACGCCCTCCTGTTCTAAATCTATCAACGCAGCGGCATCTCGAACATCTGTTTGATGCTGTGCTATGATATGAGGTCACCGTAGCTGCGTTAGGAGAGGAGAAGCGGTGGCCGACCAGGACATCAAGATGCTCATCGAGCGCATTATGGCCGAGGCCCGGACCCATCAGTCCACCCGCTTCTCAAACGAAATCTACGCAGACGAGCCGATTCTCAAAACCGGCCGACAGATGCAGAATTTCCTCCCCGACCAGTACCGTAAAATGCGCGAGATATCGCGCTGGCAGGATGACCCCAAAGGCGGCGCAGGTCGCTGGCTTTCGGAAGCCGAGCTTTTCTACCGCCAAGGCTTGCTGATGGCCGATTTTGAGGACGACTGTCCCTACAACGGCACCTTTAAATCGTACTTTCCCACCTACAACGCCATGAGCGACCGGCAGTTGCGCGGCTATTTTACCTGGCGTGCCCAAGTGCGCCGCGGAACCGTCGAGGAAACGTCTACGTCCTTTGCCTTTCTGTATCTCTATGAGCTGATTTGCGGCATTGGCGTAGATGACCCGCTCGACGGTTTTAACAAGATCAAGGCTTTTTGGGATGTCTATCGCGCCTTCGAGCCCGGCATTGATCGATTTGCACGCGTGTGGCTGCAGGATTACGCCGTGCTCCACGGGCTCGATCCCAAGCTGCTTCGCGACTCTAAAACCGTCATGTTCGATAACGCCCTTATCGAGCTGCGGCGCGCGGCACGAGACCTTGTACCGGCACCGGCACCGTCCGGCCAGACCCCTAAGCGTCGCAAAACCTCCGAGCCCACGCTCCCCCTTCCGCCCGATGAGGTGCGCGAGGAGCGACTCATGGCCGCCATCAACGCCCTCTCCACGTACAACCTAAGTAACTCGCGGCTCGACCGCAGCCACCACCGCGATCTGCGCCACGTGGCGTGCGCCGTGTATGTCCGTATGGCGCGCTACTATGACACGCACCGAAAGACCGGCATCGTGGCGAGCTTATTTGGGGAGGAGACGGCCATGCCCTACACCATGTTTGCCTCGGCCGTATTCTTTGCGCCCGAGCGCCACGAGGACTGCGAATACCGCTTGGATCCCATCCATATCTACCGTTGCCAAAACGGCTTTTGGGAATGCATGCGTATCCACAGTAGTAGGCAAAAGAGCAGCAAGCTCGGTGAAATGATGCGCGCCTGCGACCAACGCCTGCGCCTGGCGCTGGACCCCGCCCATCCCCTTAAGGAAGAAAAGGTCCCCAAATATCTGGCCAAGATTATCGATGACGAGATTGTGGCGTGGCTTTCGTGGGACGCCGCACACCAGCCCGTCAAGATCGATATCGATCTGAGTCAGCTGGGGCACATTCGGAGCGCCGCTGCGCAAACGCGCGAAGCGCTTTTGATCGACGAGGAACGCGAGGACGGCGCGTCCGCAGAAGCCGAGGCAGCGGACTCAGGGCAGCCGAAAGCCGAGCCCGCAGCAGACGCGTTTGTCGAGCTGGTCGCGGCACCCATTCGGCAGGACGAGGCCGACGAGCCGACCATATCCACCGAACAGTTTGGTGTCGTGGCGCCGCTGCTCGCACCGACGCCAGCGGTCGTATCGACTGCACCCGCTGGCACCGCAACCGCACTCGATCCCGCCGCAGACGCCTATCTTCGAGCACTACTCGAGCAAAACGCAGCGCAGACGGCATCGGCAGTGGAGAGGTCGGGGCAGAGCGAGGACATGCTCGTCGATACCATCAACGAGGCGCTCTTTGACCTGGTGGGTGACACCGTAATTGAATTTGACGCAGCGGCACCGCACATTATCGAGGACTACGAAGCAGACGTGAGAGGATACCTAGACCATGAGTGATAACGCATCCGCAGCACCCCGCGTGCCCAAGCGCGTCGCTGCCGTCATTCTCAACTCGCTCAAGGGCGGCGTGGTCCCGCGCATCGGCCTTCCCTATATCACCGTAGGGCGCGAGGTCGAGATCCGCGCCCTGCTCACCGACCTGAGTCTCATCGCCGACGGCGGCGCAAGCTTCCGCTTTCTGGTCGGTCGCTACGGAGCCGGCAAGAGCTTTTTGCTCCAGACCATCCGCACGCACGCCATGGGTGAGGGATTCGTCGTCGCCGATGCCGACCTATCCCCCGAGCGCCGCCTGCAGGGCGGCCAGGGACAGGGCCTTGCTACCTACCGTGAGCTCATCCGCAACATATCGACTAAAACGCGCCCCGAGGGCGGTGCGCTCAACCTTATCCTGGATCGCTGGGTCGCCTCGTGTGCCGATGCCGATGAATCTGCCGTCAATGCCCAACTGGCCCCGCTCGAGGAAATGGTCCACGGCTTCGACTTCTCCCGTATGCTCCGCCGCTACCGCGCGGCCGTATCCGAGGGCGACGAAGAAGCTATGAGCCGCGTGACCAAATGGATTCGCGGCGAGTACCGCACCAAGAGTGAGGCACGCGCCGAGCTGGGCTCCTCGACCATCATCAGCGATGACGACTGGTACGACTACGTTAAGCTCATTGCGCGCTTTTTGGTCTGCAGCGGCTACAAGGGCATGCTGGTGCTCATCGACGAGCTCGTGAATCTGTACAAGATTCCCAACGCCATCACACGCCAATACAACTACGAGAAGATCCTGACCATGTACAACGACACGCTCCAGGGCAAGGCGCAGTACCTGGGCATGATCATGGGCGGCACGCCAACCTCCATCGAAGACCGCCGCCGTGGCGTGTTCTCCTACGAGGCCCTGCGCAGCCGACTCGCTCAAGGCCGCTTTGCACGCGAGGACCTTAAGGACATGCTCGCGCCCATCATCCGCCTCCAGCCACTCACCTACGAGGAGTTGCTGGTGCTGATCGAAAAACTCATGCAGATCCATGCCGGATACTTTGGCTGGACGCCCACGCTTACCGAGAACGACTTGGTGGACTTCCTCAAGATTGAGTTCGGCCGCGTGGGAGCCGATACGCACCTGACGCCGCGTGAGGTCATTCGTGACTTTATCGAGCTGCTCGATATCCTGTGTCAGAACCCCGATGCAAATGTGGCCGAGCTGCTGCAAAGCGTCGGCGGCGACGCGCTGGCGCCGGCAGCCGCAACAGGCGACACCGGCACCGCAGACGGCGACCGCAACTTCGCCGAATTCACCATCTAACCTGCCAAAAAGGGATAGGTTTATTTTGGCAGGTTTTATCTGGGCAAACGCTGAGGCAGCAATGCAGCAAACCCTTGGCCGCCGCGTTAAGAGGTTCGTATTTGAGAGGAGGCCCCGTGAACGCCTTTGACCGCTACGCCCCGTTTATCCAAGACTTCATCTACTCCCACGATTGGGAGAGCTTGCGCTCTATCCAGGTTGCGGCAGCTGATGCCATCTTTAACACACAAGACAATGTGCTCCTGACGGCATCCACAGCTTCCGGCAAAACCGAAGCGGCCTTCTTTCCCATCCTGACCGAGTTTTGGGAGAACCCGCCCGCAAGCGTTGGGGCCCTCTACATCGGCCCCCTCAAAGCGCTCATCAATGATCAGTTCGTCCGTCTCAATGACCTGTGCGAAGAAGCCGACATCCCCGTCTGGCACTGGCATGGCGATATCTCGCAGTCGCACAAGGCCAAGCTCATCAAAAAGCCAAGCGGCATCTTGCAGATTACGCCCGAGTCACTCGAGGCGCTCTTAATCCATAAGCACATGGCGATCCCGCGCATGTTTTGCGACCTGCGCTATGTGGTCATCGATGAGGTCCACTCGCTCATGCGCGGCGACCGTGGCGGGCAGACGCTCTGCCTTATCGAGCGACTCTCGCGCATGGCCGGCGTGCAGCCCCGACGCATTGGCCTTTCGGCCACCATCGGTGACCCCGAGCGCACGGGCGCTTTTCTCTCACAGGGAACGGGGCGCGACTGCGTTATCCCCCGTTTTGAGGAACCGCGTCGCGTGTGGCGTATCTCCATGGAGCATTTCTACAACTCGGGTCCCCAGGCACAGCAGCGAGGATTCGAGAGCATGGGCCCTCAAGAGGCCGAAGTGCTTGCGTGCGAGCGCATTGAGGCAGCGCCACCCGCGGCACTGCCCGCCGGCGCCCAAGATATGCGTCACAGCGGACAGCTCACACAAGAGGAGCGCCGTCAACGTCGTGAGCGGGCACGGGGCAAGACCGCACCTAAGGACCGCCGAACTTCCTCGGCCCCCGAGGGCGAAGTCGACATCCCACGAGCGACCAAGCAGACGCTTCTCAACCCCACCGACACCGCGCCCGAAAACGCCGATCCTGGCATGGGCTATATCTTCGAACACACCCGCGGACGCAAGTGCCTGGTCTTTGCCAACTCGCGCGAGGAGGCAGAGGCCGTGTGCTCCATGCTGCGCAGCTACTGCGAGAGCCGGCACGAGCCCGACCGCTTTCTCATCCACCATGGCAATCTTTCGGCATCGCTGCGCGAGACGGCAGAAGAGCTCATGCGCGACGAGGAGCAGGCACAGACAACCGTCACCACCTCTACGCTGGAACTCGGTATCGATATCGGCCGTCTGGAGCGTGCGTTTCAGATCGATGCGCCGTTTACCGTCAGCTCCTTTTTGCAGCGCATGGGGCGCACGGGACGCCGCGACCTTCCGCCCGAGATGTGGTTTGTCATGCGCGAGGAAGAACCCGAGCCGCGCACGATGATGCCCGAAACCATTCCCTGGAAGCTCCTGCAGGGTATCGCGCTCGTACAACTCTATCGCGAGGAAAAGTGGGTCGAGCCGCCCGAGCTCGATCGACTCCCCTACAGCCTGCTCTATCACCAGACTATGTCGACCCTCGCCAGCACCGGCGAGCTCACGCCGGCCGAACTTGCCCAGCGTGTGCTCACGCTCAGCTATTTCCACCGTATCTCGGCAGACGATTACCGTGTGCTGCTACGTCACCTCATTAAGATCGACCATATCCAGGTCACCGAAGGTGGCGGGCTCATCGTGGGTCTCGCGGGCGAGCGCGTCATCAACAACTTTAAGTTCTACGCCGTGTTCCAGGAAAACGAGGAGTTTACCGTCCGGAGCGAATCGGCCGAGCTGGGCACGATTGTTAATCCGCCCCCGCCCGGTGAGCGCATCGCCATCGCCGGACACTGCTGGATTGTCGAGGAAGTGGACTGGAAGCGCCACACTGTCTTTGCCACGCAGGTCAAGGGCCGGGTGCCGGCCTACTTTGGCGACTGCCCCGGCGACATCAATACACACGTACTCGAGCGCATGCGCAAGGCGCTCAACGAGCACGCGGCGTATCCGTACCTTATGGGTAACGCGCAGGCCCGTCTGGCGCAGGCTCGCCATACGGCCGAGATTTCGGGTGCGGGGACCAAGCCGCTCATTAACCTGGGCGGCGACACCTGGGTGCTCTTCCCCTGGCTGGGCAGCTACGCCTTTTTGGCACTCGAGCGCATGCTCAAGATTAAATGTGCCGCGGAGCTGGGCCTTCGCGGACTCGACCCGTCGCGCCCGTACTTTATGCAGTTTAAAATGAAGGCCGACGAGGAGACGTTCTTTGAGGTGCTCGCCGCCGAGGCCGAGAAGGACTTCGATCCCATCGAACTCGTCTATCCTGGCGAGGTGCCTTATTTTGACCGCTACGACGAGTTTGTTCCCGAAGAGCTCGTGCGCAAGGGCTTTGCCGAAGGCGTGCTCGACATCGTGGGTATGAAGCAGCGCGTCCTCAGCTGGCGCGACCACGCCTAAGACCAGTCTTTTTTGGGACGGGGAGACTTACTTGTCGTGAAGGACGGTGCCGAGGAAGTCGGTGTCGAAGGACACGGCTTCGGCAAAGGCGTAGTCGCCGTCGCTGGCGATGAGCAGATAATTCTCCTCGCCGCCGAACTCTGCATCGCCACATGGGACCACCCAAGCATGGTCGAACACCTCAAGCGCCGTGGCGGCACAGTCGCGCAGGAACGTCACATCGCTCCCCTCGCTTGCGCTCACGATATTGGCAACGTAGACGCCACCGACATTTAGGCTGCCCCGCACCAAACGCAACGCTTCAACCGTCGCCAGCTCGCGTACGGGCTCGGCACCGCCAAAGCAATCGCTCACGACCACGTCGTAGCGACGATGGCCCACACTCGTCACACCCAGATACGAGCGAGCCTCAGCAGTAATCACCCGCAAGCGGTCGCCCACCGTGCGCTCCAGCTCGTCCAGATAGAACCAACGGCGCGCCAGGCGCGTAATCTCTCCGTCATACTCGATGACGTCCATGCGCAAGCCCTCGTGCGACATCAGGGCGAATTTAGGATAGGCAAACCCGCCGCCGCCCAGCATAAGCATACGGTCGATGCCGTGACCATAAGCGTCGCGCATCGCATCCTCGGACTCAAACACGTCGTCAAACGCACGATAGTACGCAAAGACGGGCTCGGCCCAACGCTCACCGACATAGCTCGCGCTTTGGTAGACGCCGCCTTGCACCAACACGCGAATCTCATCGCCGCCCTCATCGTGCACGCGTTTCACACGCGCCAACCCATTGCGGGTTCGCGCAACCTGCAGACAGGCAGCGCGAACAGCGACGGCGGCCGCACCAAGCGCCGCGGCTCCCAGAGCAACGCCGGCAACGACGCCGGCAGAAACACTTGGCTTGTTCATCTAGAGCTCCTTTTGCAGATAGAGTCCATGGTCGTAAAAACCCAAATGGCGATAGTACTCGCGTGTGCCAATCGCGCTGATCACGTTGATGCGCGCATAGCCCGCGTCCCGAGCAATATGGCACGCACGCTCTACGAGCAAACGCCCCAATCCATGGTGCTGGGCTGCCTGGCCTTGATCTCCCACGCGCGCCGCCATGCCATACACGTGCACCTCGCGAATCATCGCCTCGTCCGGTGTCGTCGGCAACTCATCCGCATGCGCGGCAACAAAAGCACGATCGGGCAGAGACAGACGCAAAAAGCCCGCGATCTTGCCCTGCGGCGTCACCCACTGCAAAAAGCGCTCGTGCGTCACCGGCGTCTCGTACGCCACTTCCTCGTCAAGGGTCAGCTCATGCAAGTCGGCGCCCGCCGTGCTAATCTCGCGATAGCGAATCTCACGCACTGTCGCGCCTTCCCCACGAGCCGACAAGCGGTTTTCAACGAGCTGACGCAGGTTGGGCTTCTTGTTGCCCACCATGATGTCGTCGGAGCTAAAGTCGCGGATCATGCGACTGATGCGGCAGAACGCCGGCGTCACCACGATGTCGTCGGCCAACACATCGAGCAGCTCTTCCTCGGTATAGGGACGCCACTCGCCGCGCTCATAGCAGCCCACCAGACGCGAGCCCTCGATGAGCGCGCACGGGTAGACCTTGACCTCGTCGGGCATAAAGGCCCCTTCGGTCATAAAGCGCTCGTAGTCGCGCTTGTCCCCCTCGGGTGTGGCGCCCAATAAGTTGAGCATAAAATGCGCATGGATCTTAAAGCCAAAGAGGCGCGCAAGCGAAAACGCCTGCTCGATCTGAGCCACCGAAATGCGACGCTCGTTGATATCGAGCAAATGCTGGTCGAGGCTCTGGATGCCCATCTGAATCTTGGTGCAGCCCAGACGACGAATGAGCGTGAGCGCCTGTGGCGTCACGGCATCGGGGCGGGTCTCGATAACGAGCCCCACCACGCGATGCTTCGCCGTCTCGTTGATGCGCTGCTGACGCTCAAGCTCCTCCATCGTTTCCGTCTGCCACTCGGCAGCCTCGCCCCATGGCGTACCGGGGCCGTACAGACGACGCACTGCGCGGTTATAGCCACCAACGACAGCATCCACACGCCCCTGCTCGTCGGCAACGCCGCTCGCAAGCTCGGCCTCGTCGGTCGCAATGCCGGCAGCCCGATAGCGCTCGCGGCGCTCTGTTACCACCGGCGGCAGGGCATCGGCGGGAGCGTCATCGAGCAGGCGCCCTGCCTCGGCACGGCTGATGCCCGGACGCGCCAACATGGGGTTTGCCGCCACACCGGCGACGGCATCGTCATTGAGCGCACGGAAAAGCTCCGACATAAACCACGTCTGATAGCCTTCCGGATAGTCGCTCCAGGTACCGCCGAGCACAATGAGCTCTATCTTGTCGGTCGCATGTCCCATCTGCGAAAGCGCAGTCAGACGAGCGCTCACCTGCAGATACGGGTCGAAGCAGTTTTGCTCCGCACGGGCGCACGCCGGCTCGGCGTGCAGATAGCTTTTGGGCATGCGCAGATCGTTGGGGCAAAACAGGCAATCGCCCGAGCATGGCCAGGGCTTGGTAATGACGGTAATGGTCGCCACGCCCGAGGCCGTTCGGCGCGGCTTCATACGCAGGACCTGCAGCAGTTGACGCTCCAGATCGGAATCGACATTCCACGCAGCCCACCGAACCGGCTCCTCACGTTTAACCCGCTGGTAGAACGGCAGCAGACGGCGCTTGGCCAAATCGCGTTTGTCGGCACCCTCACGGCGCGCCTCGGCATGTATCAGTTTGACGAGCGCTTTGTCGTCCACGGTCTCGCCGCGACGCAGAGCCTCGAGTATGTTCAAGATAATCTGTTCCATGTCCCCATTGTAAAGGCAAAGGCGCCGAAGCCCGTCACGGCTCCGGCGCCTCCATCAAAGAGCATGCCTATATGTACCGATCTCCGAAAACCGCATGTCACTCCGGATCAAACGACATGTCGCCCGAACCGACCTCAAAACGATACGTAGCAGACTTATCGCCGTTATCGAATTCAAGATTCAAAATGGTCTCGCCGTCGTAGCCAAGCGGAAGGAAATCGCTCTCAAAGTCGCCGCTGCCCAAGGTGAGGCTCGCCTTAAAGCCCGTCGAGTTCGGAACCGTCATCTCCACATCGCCCGAGCCCACACTCACGTCCATCGACTTCGCGGGGGCCTGGTAGAGCTCGAACGTCACATCGCCCGAACCGACCTCGGCATTCAGGGTATCGGTCACGGTGCCCGTAAACTCAACGTCTCCAGAGTCCAAAGTCAGGTTGAGGTCATGACACGCAATGCCCGCGACCGTCAGGTCACCCGATCCTACATTCGCTGTAATGCCCACCATGTTATCGGCAACTTCGCGCGGCAGTTCGACGGTAACCGTGCGGTCAATGGCGCGCTCGTCATCGCAATCGAACTGGCGAATCTTGAGCGTAGAGCCCTTGATTTCGGCCAGGTTCTGGGTTGCCGCATCGAAGGCAACGGTCCCCGTTGCCACGCGACCGCTTTCAATTACGCGCACTGGCCCGCTGGAGATGTGTTTGACCTCGACCGTGCCCGACGTCACGTCCAAGTCAAGCGATGTGAACGCGTCGGCATCAAAGGTTTCGCTCGAAAGCTGCTGAGGCTGAGCGGAATAGTTACCGCCATCCAAAAGATCGTCCTCGTCAACCGCATCGTCCATACCAGAGAAGCCGGATACAACATCGTCGAGATCCCACGGGCCATCAAAATGAATCAAAGTCCGCGAAGTGCCAAAGACAAGCCCGATGATGAGCACAAACGCTCCGATGCCAACGCCCAAGCGTACCTTGGATTCATGCGAAAGCTTCATCATTCATCACCCTCTTTGGCAATCGGGTCAGCGGTAGTCACGGTAGCCACGTCAGTATCAACCGGAGCGGAAACATCCTGAGCCCTAGCGACCACCGGCGCCGAACCAACCTGAATATCTCCGCGCGCCCAATCGCCATCGAGTGCACGCGCCACCCAGTGATAGATGGGAATCGTAAAGAAGATCAGCGCAGCAAAGGGGCCGGCACCAAACAGGAACATCAGCAAAAAGAACAGCAGCCAACACACGGCCCAATACGGGAACGACTGGAACGGGCCCTTCACCGGAGTCGAGCCAACTGCGCCGCCACTCGTCGCCTGCGCCGTAGCGGCATTAGCGGCCTGTGCACTCCAGCTTGCCGCTTGCGCCGCCTTGGCGGCGGCGTCACTCGCCTGTGTTGCCGCCTCGGTAGCTCGTGCCGCCGCCTCATGGGTGCGTGCGCGCTCTGCCGCCTCGGCCTCGCGCTGACGAGCGCGGTCCTCATTCTCAAACTCGATATCGTCCTCAATCTCATCGCTCGGATTGAGCAGCTCGTCCAGGCTCACGCCATAGAGCCTGGCGAGCGAGATCAGGTTCTCGGTATCGGGCGAGCTCTCCGCACGCTCCCATTTACTGACCGCCTGGCGCGACAGCCCTAGCTTTCGCGCCAGCCCTTCTTGGCTAAAACCCTTGCTGCGACGAAGGTCGGCGAGCCGCTGTGCAGTTTCTACATTCATGGTTCCTCCTATGTGATGCCAGCCGTGCCGCCGGACCGTTCTTGTTCTTAAGGCGCCTTGCACAGTTAAAAATCTATCCGCCACCGCCAAAAGCATGCCACCTATTCTAGTGAGATTTTTGACAACCGGCGGTTGCGGGCACATATGAGCTGCGGAAATGTGTCCAAACAAAGCAATGACCCACGGCTCGGTTGTCCCCGTTGCGGCGTTAACGGTAGTATGGTCGTACTGTTTATTCCGCACCGCCAACGGAGGGAGTTCCGCGCCGTGAACCGCGATTTCGCCTCATCGCTCATCCAGCTCAACAACACGTTCTATCGCGAGCACTCCGCCTCCTTCTCCGATACGCGCCAGGCCCCGTGGCCCGGCTGGGTACGTACCATGGATATCGCGCTCGAACAGCTCGACGTCGCCACAATCGAGCATCCCGTCCGCGTCTTCGACCTTGCCTGCGGCAACATGCGATTCGAGAACTTTGCCGCCGGCGGCGCACTTGCCGCCAAGGGCGTCGACGGCGCAAACCCCTCGGCAGACGCCAGCTGCCCGTTTGAGTTCTATGGTGTCGACTCGTGCCAAGACCTGGCCATCGATGCACATGGTCACGCCCTGCGCATTCCCAACCTGCACTTCCAGGAACTCGACGCGCTCGATGCCCTTATGAAGCTCAACCCCGCCGAGACACCCGACGTGCTTTTCGACGCCCCGCTCGCCGACATCTCGGTCTGCTTTGGATTTATGCACCACGTGCCGTCGTGCGAGTACCGCGTACGCGTGCTCGACGCCCTGGTGCGCCAGACGTGCCCAGGCGGCATCATCGCCATCAGCTTTTGGGAGTTTATGAACGACGAGCGCATGGCGCGCAAGGCCGTTCGCGCCGAGGCCCGCGCCGAGCTCACCCCGCCGTTTGAGGGTTACGATTCCGCGCAGTTTGAAGCCGGTGACCACCTCATTGGCTGGCAAAACGACCGCCACGCCTACCGCTATTGTCATCACTTTGACGATCAGCAGATCACCGACCTGGTGCGCGGCGTCCGTACGTTCTACAAGAGCGGCGAGGTCCCCGTGCGCGAGCTCGAGCGCTTCCATGCCGACGGTCGCAGCGGCGAGCTCAACCGCTATGTGATTCTCAAACGTCTGTAGGCACCGACGATTCGCCGCCGAGCCGCACCGCATCTTTCGGGCAAACTATGCCCACCCTTTTTCAACCCATTGACGGAACGCGCAGCTATGCGTTCCATACTTATGACCAAGGAGCCTCATGGGAGCCGTCCACGTTCGCACGCCTAAGAACTTTGTGCTCGAGGAGCGCCTGGAGCGCTACGCCGATGCGATCGAGACGAACCCCGAGGCTTATGCCGGAGATTGGCGCGAGGCTTGCGCGCCAGCTGGCAGCAAGCCCTTCGAACACCTTCACCTGGATCTTGGCTGTGGCAAGGGAACCTATCTGGTCGAGCGCGCCCACCGCGAGCCCGACACCCTCTTTATCGGCATGGACCAGGAGCCCATCTGCATCGCCTATGCCGCGCAGAAAATCTGCGAACAGGGGCTATCCAACGCACTCGTCCTGCCCCGAGGCGCCGCATCGCTGCCACAGCTGTTTGCCGCAGGCGAGCTCGATGCCATCACCATTAACTTTCCCACGCCGCAGCCCAAGGCCAAGTACGCTAAAAAACGACTCGTCCATATCGACCATCTGATGCTCTACCGCCCGCTCTTTTCAGCCGGCGCCACCGTCACGCTGCGCACCGATAGCAAGCCGTTGCGCGATTACGCCCTGGGACAGTTTGCCGCGGCCGGCTACGATACGCTTTGGGTAAGCGACGACGTCCGCCGCGACCATCCCGAGCATCCCGAGACCGAGTACGAGCGCCGCACGCGCGAGATGGGTGCCGCCGTCTATGGCATTTGCGCCACACCTGGAGCGCAGCCCAGCGATGAACAGCTCGCGGCGGGCCGCGCGCAGGAGCAAAGCCTAGCCTGCTACCTGCCCGATAACCTCGATGAGCTCGCCTATGTGCCTCTGGGCATGGAAGAGGCCGTCGAGAACTTTAGAAACCGTGCCCGCAAGGGCAAGAAGCGTCTACCGCAAGAGTCCTAGGGGCTTCTGATGGTCGCGGCGTTGGCAAACAAGCGCAAATAGGCGCCAGCGAACGGCCCTCAAACCTAAGTGAGTAGACTATTTTGCAATAGCCAAGCACAGCCCGCATAGCGAAACATAAAACCGACGCTCCTATAAGTTGTCAAGAGGCAGTTTGCGGGAGCGTTCTCTCCAATTCGCACAGGAGCTCGTAATACCTCCTCTCCAGTTTCGTCGACCGCCGTCTC